>NZ_JADDKI010000359.1:0-1554 GCF_015356725.1 Dietzia sp. SYD-A1 | reverse complement strand
TGGGTGAGCTGCGCGGTGTCCGAGGCGTGCAACACCACCGAGTCGGAGGGCACCGCCAGCACCTCGGCCACGATCTGCGTGTGCACGGTGGCGGTGCCGTTGCCGAACTCGGCGGTGCCCACGTAGGCGTGCACGGTGCCGTCGGCGTCGATCTCCACGCGGGCGGAGCCGTGGTGGCCCCCCGGCGGGTTGGTGGCGATCATGCACACCGCGACCCCGCTCCCCTCGGACCACCCGGGAGGGGCCGACTCCCCCCGTCCCGACTCCAGGGCTCCGGCGACGAGGTCCAGGCAGTGGTCGAGCCCGTAGGAGGACAGGGCCAGCTCGTCGTCGTCGCCCGCCGAGCTCACCAACCGGTCACCCGGGCGTACCACGTTGCGCCGCCGCAGTTCGACGGGATCGATCCCGGCGACCTCGGCGAGCTCGTCGAGTGCGCTCTCGAGCGCGAACCCCACCTCCCCCAGCCCGTACCCGCGGAAGGCGCCGGAGGGGACGGTGGTCGTGTAGACGGCCTCCGCCGCCACCCGTTTGGCGGGGCAGCGGTACAGCTCCACCGACTCGGTGATCGAGTGGAACATCACGCCCGCCGAGTGCCCGCCGTACGCGCCCGCGTCGGACAGCACGTCCAGGTCGAGCGCGGTGAGCCGGCCACGGGCATCGCACGCGACCGTCGCCGTCACCCGGTAGGGGTGTCGCACGGTGGCGGAGGTGAACTGCTCGGCGCGGGTGTACTCCCACACCACATCGCGGCCGGTCCGCAGGGCGGCCAGCACGGCCAGGTCCTCGACGATCATCTCCTGCTTGGCGCCGAATCCCCCGCCCACCCGGGCGGCGTGGACGCGCAGGTCGTCCCGTTCCAGGCCGAAGATCCACGCCAGCTCGTCCCGGACGAGGAACGGCACCTGCGTGGACGAGCGGATGTCGAGGGCGCCGCCGCACCGGGGTCCGCCGTCGATGTGGCGGACGATCACCGCGTGTGTCTCCAGGTGCGTGTGCTGCACCCGCGAGGTGCTCCAGGTGCCCGTGACGACGTGCGCGGCGCGTGCGACCCCGGCGTCGACGTCCCCCACCGCGCCACGCCAGCTCGCCACGACGTTGCGTGCGGGGTCGGCGATCCGGTGGGCCCCGGAGCTCTTGTCCCCGTGGATCGCCGGGGCCCCGGGTCGCCGGGCCGCCTCGGGGTCCAGTACCGAGGGCAGGACCTCGTACCGCACGTCGATCTCCCCGCACGCCAGGCGGGCCAGTTGGGCGGTCTCGGCCACCACCGCGGCCACCCGCTGTCCGTGGTAGCGCACCACCGGGTCCAGCACCCGGGTGTCGTCCGGGTCGTCGGTGCGACGCTGGTGGCGGGCGGTGGAGAACAGGACGTCGGGGTCGTCGTGGTGGGTCAGGACGGCCACCACACCGGGCATGGCCAGGGCGCGGCTGGCGTCGATCTCCACGATCCGGGCGTGCGCGTGCGGGGACCGCAGCACCGCGAGGTGAGCGCAGCCGGTCAGCGCTGTGTCCAGGGTGAACGGCTCGGCCCCGCGGACGACGCGGTCGGTGGCGGGG
>NZ_JADDKI010000358.1:0-4247 GCF_015356725.1 Dietzia sp. SYD-A1 | reverse complement strand
GCCCAGCCGCCGGCGGCCGGCTCCTCATCTCGCGTGCTGCCGGGCCCCTCGCGCGGGCCGGAGAGGAGGACCGACAGCAGGTGGGCGGTGCCGAGCACCAACGGCAGGCGGAGCAGGGGGTCGAACTTGTGGAGGTTGCGCAGTGGCGCGCCGGCGCCGTCGAGGAATGCGCGGAGGGTCTCGGCGAGTCCACCGCCGGCAGGCCCGACCCACGGCGCCGCCATCGCCACCAGTCCGACCGCGGCGATGGTCAGGAGCCGGCCCCTGGCCGGCATCCCCCGGTGGACCAGACCCACCACACCGACGGCCGCCATCACCCCGGTGGCCAGGACGAACACGGGTTCGCTGGTGAGAGCTGCGCCGGCCACCCGGTCCGTGGACACGAACGGGACCCAGGTCGCGGCCCCGCGCAGCACCTCGGTCGCCGACGACCACCGCGTGGTGACCTCAGCCGACTCGATGTAGTCCAGGAACGGGGGGGAGACCCGGCCCAGGAGCACCAGCGGGACCGCCCACCACACGCACGCCGCGACGGACAGGGGCAGCCACCACGCCGCGAGCCGGGCCCATGTCCGTCCGGGTCGGAACATCAGCCACCAGAGGATCGCGGGGAGGCAGGCGATGGCGGTCGCGGCCGCGTTGACCGCCCCCATCATCGCCAGGGCCAGCGCGGCACCGGCCCCGCCCCGTCGCGGGGACAGGCGTCCCTGCAGGACCCGCACCACCGGGAGCAGCACCCACGGGGCCAGTGCGACGGGCCAGATCTCGGAGGAGATCGACCCGAGGTCGCCGAGCATCCGCGGGGCGAGGGCGTAGAGGATCCCGGCCATCACCCGGGTCCGGCGCGTACCGATCCGCAGGGCGGCCGCCACCCGGACCACACCGACGTAGGCGACCGTCAACAGGACAGCCCACCACAGGCGTTGGGTCAGCCAGGCGGGCATCCCGACCAGGTCGAACAGCACGAAGAACGGCCCCTGGGGGAAGAGGTACCCGTACGCCTGGTTCTGGACCTGACCGCCGAACGACAGCCCGGTCCACAGGTGGGTGGCCTGCGCGAGGAAGCGACCCGGGTCCACGACGAGGTCGTACTTGGTGTCGGGGACGACCAGACCCGGGGCCTGCAGGCAGGCAAGGAGGAGAAACGCGAAGAAGGCGACGACCGCGTCGCGCGCGCCTGCACCGAGACGGATCCCGCGGGTCACCTCGGCCGGCGCGGGGAGGGACTAGCGGGCGCCGTACTCGACCTGGCCCAGGAGGGCCTGGTCCGCAGGCGGCTGGGGGACCTCCGGGATGGAGTTCTCGGCCATCGCGGAGCTGGCGCCGAAGGCGACGATGCCGCCGAGGACGATTCCGCCGACTGCGCTGGCGAGCGCTCCGGTACCGAAGCTCATCGAGTTCTCCCTGCGGGTCACGAGAATGGTGTGCACTGGCGGGTGCCGCGAGGCATGCCGATGCCGAAAGGGTATCACCCGGCACACCACGGATCGTGTGGAGTGTCGCCCACAACTACTTACTGGCCGGTAAGTTGGTGTGGGACACGACACCACGTCCCGCCGGAAGGAGTCTCGTGACGACGGGGACGAAACGGATCCCACGCGCGATCCGCGAACAGCAGATGCTGGACTCGGCCATTCGCGTGTTCTCCGATCTCGGCTACCGGTCGGCGTCGATGGACACCATCGCCAAGGACGCCAAGATCTCCAAACCGATGCTGTACCTCTACTACGGCTCCAAGGAGGAACTGTTCTCCGCGTGCGTCACCCGCGAGTCCGGGCGGCTCATCGAGCACCTCACCTCCGCGGCGACCAGCGGCACCGGAGCACGCCACAGTCTGGAGAACGTCGTGGAGGCGTTCCTCGACTACGTGGACGACCACACGGATTCGTGGAACGTCGTGTACCGCCAGGCCGTCGCCGAACCCGCGTTCAGCGAGGAGGTCGAGAAGACCCGTTCCGTCCTGGTGGATCTCACCACCGACCTGCTGGCGCAGAACTCGGTGGACGGGCGCAGTCGCGAGGTGCTCGAAGTGGTCGCCACGGCGCTGGTCGGGGCCGGCGAGGCGGTCGCCGACCGCGTCGCGCACCGGTCCACACCCAAATCGGTGGCCGCGGGAGTGGTCGTCGAACTCGCGTGGCGGGGCCTCGCCGGGGATCCCGCAAGATCACTCGCCGTCGAGTCACCCACAACCGCGTCACCCACAACCGCGTCACCCACCACCCCTAAAGAGGAGAAGCCGTGACCACCACGTCCACTGCCACCACCCGCAGCGCATCGCAGGGGGCCAAGACCCTCACCCCGTTGGACCTGGCGGGCGGGTTACCCTCCCTCATCTCGGATCTGCCGACCGTTCTGCGTGGTCTCCGGATCGTCCGCACCTCCCGGGGGACCGACAAGCTCTCCATCGGCCGCAGGTTCCAGGAACTGGCGGCCTCACAGCCGGACGCCCCCTTCATGCGGTTCCTCGGCTCCGAGCTCTCCTACGGGGAGACGAACCGACGCGCCAACCGCGTCGCCGAGGTGCTCAAGGCCCGCGGGGTCCGGCGCGGCGACACCGTGGGGATCTGCATGGTCAACCGGACCGAGGTCATGCTCGCCATCCTCGGTGCCGTCAAGGTGGGCGCCTCGGTGGGCCTGCTCAACCACCACCAGCGTGGTGAGGTCCTGGAACACTCGCAGAAGATCATCGACTCGAAGGTCGTCCTGATGGGCGCGGAGTGCGCCGAGGCCGCCGCGTCCATCCCCCGGGAGAAGTGGCTCGGCGAGTTGATCGCCGTGGGCTCCGAGTCCGACCTCCCCTTCCGGGGCTTCAGCGCCGGCCACCGCCCGGACGAACTCTCCGATCTGACCTGGCTCGAAGACGAGATCGAGGCGTTGGGTTCGGACGCCGGCACCACCAACCCGCCGGAGGCCGACGAGACGCTCGGCGACGAGACCGCGTACTACGTGTTCACCTCCGGCACCACGGGTCTGCCCAAGGCCTCGACCATGTCCCACTACCGATGGAACCGGGCCCTGGCCGGCTTCGGCCTCTCCGGCGTCCGGCTCAAGAAGGACGACGTCCTGCTATGCCCGCTGCCGATGTACCACAACAACGCGCTCACGGTGGCCCTCGGTTGCGTGCTCGCCGCCGGCGCGTGTCTGGCCGTCGAGGAGCACTTCTCCGCGTCGAAGTTCTGGGATCAGGCCCGCGCCGCCCGCGCCACCGCGGCCATCTACATCGGCGAGATCTGCCGCTACCTGCTCAACCAGGAACCCGGTCCGGGCGACCGTGACCACTCCATCCGGGTGATGACGGGCAACGGATTGCGCCCCGAGATCTGGGAGGAGTTCCAACAGCGCTTCGGCGTGGACCGGATCTGTGAGTTCTACGCCGCCAGCGAGTGCAACATCGCGTTCGTCAACGCCTTCAACGTCGCCAAGACCACCGGCTACTGCCCGATGGACTTCGCGATCGTGGACTACGACCCGGACACCGGGGAGCCCCGCCGCGGCGAGGACGGTCGGCTCACCAAGGTGGGCAAGGGCGGGATCGGCCTGCTGATCAGCGGCATCTCCGACACCCAGCCCTTCGACGGCTACACCGACAAGGAGGCCACGGAGAAGAAGATCATCCGCGACGCCTTCAGTGACGGTGACGCCTGGTTCGTCTCGGGCGACCTGATGCTGGACCAGGGCCTCAAGCACGCCTCGTTCGTCGACCGCCTGGGCGACACCTTCCGGTGGAAGGGCGAGAACGTGGCGACCACCGAGGTGGAGGCGGCCGTCAGCGCTCGCCACGAGGTCGACCAGGCCGTGGTCTACGGCGTGCCGGTGCCGGGCGCCGACGGCAAGGCGGGCATGGCCGCCGTGCGGCTGCACGACAAGTCCGACTTCGACGGCGCCGCGCTCGCGGAGCACCTGCGCAGGTCGTTGCCGTCGTACGCGGTTCCGCTGTTCATCCGGCTCTCCAAGGAGCTCGAGGTGACGTCCACCTACAAGAGCCGCAAGACCGAGCTGCGCGAGCAGGCGTTCGACACCTCCCAGTTCGACGACCCGCTCTACGTCCTGTCGTCCGACAAGGGATACATCCCCTTCTACGATGGGGCGGAGAACGACGTCGTCGCCGGCAAGGCCTGAAGCCGGGGGCACCCCGAAGGAGGTCCCGCCGCCGCATGCCGTCTCCCCGCATGCCCGACCGCCGCGTGCCCGACCACCGTCATGTCCGCCGCCGCGCGCGTGGCGGCGGACATGACGGTGGTCGGGCA
>NZ_JADDKI010000357.1:0-2180 GCF_015356725.1 Dietzia sp. SYD-A1 | reverse complement strand
CGCTGACACCGACCGGCGCCGCGCCGCGTGACAGGCGACTTTCGTACAGTGGAGCCTGTGACCACACCGCGTGAGACCGATCCCGCATCCGTCCCGGCACCGCTGGTGCGCCCGCGACGGCTGCGCTCGACGCCGGCGATGCGCAGGCTCGTCGCCGAGACCACGCTCGCCCCCAGGCAGCTGGTCCTTCCGGCGTTCGTCGCCGACGGGATCACGGAGCCGAAGCCCATCTCCTCCCTGCCCGGGGTGGTTCAGCACACGGTCGACTCCCTGCGGGCCGAGGCCGTCGCCGCCGCCGAGGCGGGACTCGGCGGGATCATGCTCTTCGGGGTTCCGCACGACGCGGACAAGGACGCCGTCGGCAGCTGCGGCGCCGCGGCCGACGGCATCCTCAACCGGGCGCTGGCGACCGTCCGCGAGGAGGTGGGTGACGACCTCGTGGTGATGGCCGACACCTGTCTGGACGAATTCACCGACCACGGGCACTGCGGCGTCCTGGGTACCGATCCGCGGGGCGAACAGGTCGTCGACAACGACGCCACCCTGGCGGCATACACCGAACTCGCCGTGGCGCAGGCCGCCGCGGGAGCCCATGTGGTGGGGCCGAGCGGGATGATGGACGGTCAGATCATCGCCATCCGCGAGGCGCTGGACCGCGAGGGCTTCCACGACGTGGCCGTGTTGGCGTACAGCGCCAAGTACGCGAGCGCGTTCTACGGGCCGTTCCGTGAGGCCGTCGGATCCTCGCTGCGCGGTGACCGGCGTACCTATCAGCAGGACCCCGCCAACCTGCGCGAGTCCCTGCGGGAGGTCCGCCTGGACCTGGACGAGGGCGCCGACATGGTCATGGTCAAGCCGGCGATGAGCTATCTCGACGTGCTGCGCCAGACCGCCGAGCTCTCGGACGTCCCCGTCGCCGCCTATCAGGTCTCCGGGGAGTACGCGATGATCTCCGCCGCCGCCGAGCGGGGGTGGATCGATCACGACCCGGCGGTGATGGAGTCGTTGACCTCCATCCGTCGGGCCGGAGCGGACATCGTCCTGACCTACTGGGCGCTGCACGCCGCACGCCTCCTCGCCGACGGGTGGGGCCAGCGGTGACGGGCAGCGGGCCGTGGCGTCCACCCGAACGCACCGACGGGCCCTCCGAGCGCGCCGACGGTCGACCGGAGAGCCCTGCCGGGCCGGTGCCCGACGACGTTCACTCCGCGTGGGGACTGTGGCTCGCCGCGACCGCTTTCGCACTCGTGGGGATGCTGCTCAACGCCGCCACCACGCGCTTCGGTGACCTCCCCCCGGCCACGCGTGACGCCTTCCGCGACGCGGTCGAGACCACTGGGACCGCGGACATCTCCATCGAGGCGTTGTTCGGGTTCGCGCGGGGCGTGGGTGCCGTACTGGCGATGGTCGCGGCCGTGGTGACCGTGTGGCTGGCCTTCCGCTTGCGGGCAGGGAAGGGCTGGGCCCGGACGATGCTGGACATCGTCGCGGTATTCCTCGTGGTGGACGCGGTCTCGGTGGTGATCGGCGTGTTCGGCGGGGTCGCGGTCGCGGGGGAGCGGGGCGAGATCGTCACCTTCCTGGTGATCTCGCTGCAGATTCTCGCGGGACTGTGCGCCGCGACCGCCGTGTGGCGCCAGCACACCGCCGAGGCGATGAAGTTCACGACCGGCGGCGGTGCGCGTGCCGGCGAGTGAACCCGAACGGCCGGGGTCCGAACCCGAGGGGCCCATCCTGTACGCCGAGGACGGGTGGAGTTGGGCCTGGATCTTCGCCGCGCCACTGTTCTGCGCGGGCGCCGCGGCGTTCGAACTGGTCACCGGCGCGCCCGTCCACTGGCTCATGCTCACGGTCTGTGCGATCGCCTCGGCGATGTGCCACGGGGTGATGATCGCCGCCACCCGCGTCCACGGTCGCGTCCGACTCACCCCGACCGTGTACATCCAGGGAACCGAGGAGCTCGAGCTGGCCCGCGTGGAGGAGGTGCTCCCGCTGCCCGGTGACGGCCGCCCCGAGGCTTCATGGGAGACCGCCCGCACGCTCGGGGAGCTGCGGGAGGTCCCGCGCCGACGGCGCTCCGTGGGCCTGCGCCTGGACACCGGTGCCGAGGTGCGGGCCTGGACCCGTGATCCGGTCGCCCTGCACGCCGCCCTCCGCGACGCGGTCCGCTCCGTCGGCAC
>NZ_JADDKI010000356.1:0-9953 GCF_015356725.1 Dietzia sp. SYD-A1 | reverse complement strand
CCGCTGCCCCGGCCCCGGTGAGCGCCGGCCCGGCCGAGCGCGTCGAGACTTCGGTGATCTCCGACCACTCCGGGATCGCCTGGGCGTCGGCGGAGCCCGGGCCGGCGTTGGTGCGTCCGAACTCCTCCTCGCCCGTCACCGTCGAGTGCACGCGGCCGGAGTCCACCCCGCCGACGGCCGAGAACAGCACCGCGCCGGTGGCCAGGCCGAGCAGGGCGATGACGGCGCCGACCACCCGAGCCCCCGTTCCCCTCACCAGGGCCACCGCGGCCACCGCGGCCAGAGCACCCAACGCCACCGCGACCAGCGCCGGCTGCCACTGGGAACCCGTCAGGGCCCGTCGGACCTCGCCCGACTGGTCGTTGAACGCGACCACGTCCACCCACACCATGCGGGAGGCGATCCACAACAGGGCGGCTCCGAGCACCAGCAGGACCACCGGGAGGCGGAGACGTGTGCTCTGACTCACCGGCCCTCCCCCGTGGGGTGGGTTCCACCCGTGGACCCCGCGGGCCGCAGGGTGTCCGCGGCCGCGACGGCCCGGAGGACGGCCATGGCCTTGTTGCGGCACTCCTGGTCCTCCGACGCCGCGACCGAATCGGCGACGATCCCGGCACCTGCCTGGACGTAGGCGGTGCCGTCCTTGAGCACGGCGGACCGGATGGCGATGGCCTGGTCGGTGTTCCCGGCGAAGTCGAGGTATCCGACCACTCCCCCGTAGACGCCGCGACGGGTGTCCTCGAGATCCTCGATGATCTGCAGCGCGCGGGGCTTGGGCGAGCCCGACAGGGTGCCCGCCGGGAAGCAGGCGGTCACGGCGTCGATGCCCGTGCGCCCCTCCGCCAGACGACCTGTCACGGTGGAGACCAGGTGCATGACGTGGCTGTACCGCTCGACCTGACGGAACTCGGTCACCACGACGGAGCCCGGCTCGCAGACCCGGCCGAGGTCGTTGCGGCCCAGATCGACCAGCATCAGATGTTCGGCGTTCTCCTTGGCGTCCTCCACCAGGTCCTTCGCGAGCAGGACGTCGTGCTCGTCGTCGTCACCCCTCGGCCGGGTTCCGGCGATCGGGTGGGTCGTGGCCAATCCGTCCTTCACCGTGACCAGGGCCTCGGGGCTCGATCCCACGATGGTGAACGCGGTGCCACCGAAACCGTCGTCTCCCGACCCGTCCGGCACCGTCATCAGGTACATGTAGGGACTCGGGTTGGTGGTGCGCAGGATGCGGTAGACGTCCCTCGGCGAGGCGGAGGTCTCCACCTCGAAGCGCTGGCTGAGCACCACCTGGAAGGCTTCGCCGGAGTAGATCTGCTCGATGATGTCGGCCACCCGCGCGTGATACGTCGACTCGTCGGTGCGACGGATCACCTGCGGGTCCGGGGTGTCGAACACGCTGACCCCGCCGCCGCCCGGCGCCGCGAGCCTCGCCGTCATCGCGTCCACCCTGGCCACCGCGTCGTCGTAGGCCTGCTCGATTCGATCGTCGCTCCCGTCCCAGTTGACGGCGTTGGCGATCAGGTGGATCCGGCCCTCGTGGTGGTCGAACGCGGCCAGGTCGGTGGCCAGCATCTGGACCAGCTCCGGAACGTGCAGGTCATCGGCGGTGTCAGGGGCGATCCGTTCGAGACGGCGCACGATGTCGTAGCCGAGGTACCCCACCAGCCCGGACGTCAGCGGTGGCAGGCCCGCGATCTGATCGGTTCGCAGCAGATCGAGGGTCCGGCGCAGGGCGTCGAGCGGGTCCCCTCCCGTCGGTGCGCCGGCGGGCACGTGTCCCCACCACATGGCCTCGCCCGTCTCGTCGACGGTCAGCGCGGCGGCCGAGCCACAGCCGATGAAGGACCACCGTGACCACGATCGACCGTGCTCGGCCGACTCGAGCAGGAAGGTCCCGGGTCGGTCGTCCGCGAGTTTGTCGTACGCGGACAGCGGGGTCTCGGAGTCGGCCAGCACCGTGCGCACCACGGGGACGACCCGGTGACCGGCGGCGAGCGCCCGGAACTGCTCGAAGGTGGTGGTCGTGGTACTCATCCGACGACCCGGCCGCCGATCCCGAACGAGTCGCGCGGCATGTCGTTGACGTGCACCCAGACTTTGGCCGGGTCCTTGCCCGAGGCCTCGGCGTAGGCGGCGGTGACGGCCTCGATCACCCGCGCCTTGGACTTCGGGTCCATCCCGTCGAGCTGGTTGATCTGGATGAAGGGCACAGGATCATTCCTCCCCGAGGAGTGTGTGGGTGTCAAAACAGCTCCGCGTGCCGTTGTGGCAGGCGGCCCCGGTCTGGTCCACCTTCAACAACACGGTGTCGCCGTCGCAGTCGATCTCCACGCTGCGCACGTGCTGGACGTGACCGGAGGTCTCCCCCTTGACCCACCGCGTCCCCCGCGAGCGCGAGAAGTACACCCCGCGCCGCGTGGCCAGGGTCTCGGCGAGAGCGGCGTCGTCCATCCACGCCATCATCAGGACCCGGCCGTCGGACGCGTCCTGCACCACCGCCGCGATCAGGCCGTCCGCAGTGCGCGTGAGCCGGTCGGCGACGGACGGGTCCAGGACCGGATCGCTCATCGGACCGTGACCCCCTCGGCCGCCATGGCCTTCTTGACGTCGCCGATGGTCATCTCACCGAAGTGGAAGACACTGGCCGCGAGGACCGCGTCGGCTCCGGCCGCGACGGCGGGAGCGAAGTGCTCCACCGCACCGGCCCCGCCCGAGGCGATCACGGGAATGGTCACCGCCGCACGCACCGCACGGATCATGTCCAGGTCGAATCCCGCCTTGGTGCCGTCGGCGTCCATCGAGTTGAGCAGGATCTCCCCCACCCCCAGGTCCTGTCCGCGACGGGCCCACTCGACGGCGTCGATGCCGGTGCCCCGACGGCCACCGTGGGTGGTGACCTCCCAGCCCGACGGCGTGGGTGGCTCTCCCTGGGGAACCGTTCGCGCATCGACCGACAGGACGATGCATTGCGAACCGAAGCGCCTGCTGAGCTCGTCGAGGAGCTCGGGACGCGCGATGGCGGCGGTGTTGACACTGACCTTGTCCGCGCCCGCCCGCAGGAGTTGGTCCACGTCCTCGGCGGTACGCACCCCGCCCCCCACCGTGAGGGGGATGAAGACCTGCTCGGCCGTGCGGGTGACCACGTCGAGCATGGTTCCGCGGCCCGAGGACGAGGCCGTGACGTCGAGGAAGGTCAGCTCGTCCGCGCCCTGCGCGTCGTAGGCGGCGGCCAGCTCGACCGGATCCCCGGCGTCCCGGAGGTCGAGGAAGTTCACGCCCTTGACCACGCGGCCCGCGTCGACGTCGAGGCACGGGATCACCCGGGTGGCGAGTGTCATACCCGGGTCACCGTTCCCCGTCGAGCCACGGGCGGTTGCCGTCCGGCCCGGGGGTGGCCCGGCGGCGTCCGGCCTCGAAGAAGTTCCCGGGCTCGCCCAGCTCGCGGATGGTGCCGAGCACCTCGGCGTGGGCCCGCGGGCCGGCCGCGAGGATCGACTGGGAGTCGATCGACCACGGCTCACCGGCCAGGTCGGTGACCACTCCACCCGCCGCGCGGATGTGGGAGGCGCCCGCCGCGTTGTCCCAGGCGTAGTTGCCGAAGCTCACGGCGGCGGACAACCGGCTCGAGCCCACGAACGACAGGTCGACTCCCGTCGACCCGAACTTGCGTGTGCGCGCGGCGTCGAGGGTGAGCTGCTCGAACACCTCCCGGCGGTAGGCCGGCGGATAGGTCGTGCGGGCCCCCGTGTTGAGCGACCCGAGGCCCAGCGCCACGTCGCGGATGGAGACGTCGGCGATCCGCGGGATCTCCTCGTCGTTCTCCTTGAGCGGACCCCCGGCGATCGAGGTGAACCGCATCCCGAGCAGCGGGAGCCAGGTCAGGCCCAGAACGGGCTGCCGCTCGTGAACCAGCGAGACGAGGATGCCGGTGGTGGGTATGCCGAGGGAGTAGTTGGCCGTGCCGTCGATCGGGTCGACCACCCAGAGGGTCCCCTCGTTGACCGGCGGCCCGCCGTACTCCTCCCCGTGGACCTCGAGGCCGGTCCCCTCGCGCAGGGCGTCGGAGATCCGGCGTTCGAGCTCGAGGTCGAGCTCGGTCGCGAAATCGTTGCGCGAGCCCTTGACGCGGGTGCCCTCGGCGCCGAGACCCTCGACGAAGCGGGGGGTGACCTCCTCGAGGACGCGGGCCGCCAGTGCCAGCGCCTCCGCGGGGTCGACGGACAGGTCCGTCGGCAGGGTGTTTCCGGTCTGATCGGTCATCTCGGGCCTCCTGCTCGAGGTCAAACGGTCGGATGGAGCCACCGGCTGGTCACCGGTGGCTCAGCGGGCGCTCACCGCGGCGAGCGCCTCGGGGAGGGTGAAACGGCCCGCGTAGAGGGCCTTGCCCACGATCGCACCCTCGACGCCCTGGGGCACCAGCGTCGCGATGGCCTCCAGGTCCGCCACGGACGACACCCCTCCCGACGCCACCACGGGCGCACCCGTGACCGCGCACACCTGGGAGAGCATCTCGAGGTTGGGGCCGTTCAGCATCCCGTCCTTGGAGACGTCGGTGACGACGTATCTCGCGCAGCCGTCCTTGTCGAGACGCTCCAGCACCTCCCAGAGATTGCCGCCGTCGGACACCCACCCGCGGCCACGGAGTCGGGGTTCGCCGTCGATCACGCGCACGTCCAGGCCCACCGCGATGCGGTCCCCGTGGCGGGCGATCGCGGAGGCGCACCACTCCGGGTTCTCCAGCGCGGCGGTCCCCAGGTTCACCCGCGCGCACCCGGTCGCGAGCGCGGCCTCCAACGAGTCGTCGTCGCGGATCCCCCCGGACATCTCGACCCTGACGTCGAGCGCGCCGACGACCTCGGCCAGGAGGTCGCGGTTGGTCCCGCGACCGAAGGCGGCGTCGAGGTCCACCAGGTGGACCCACTCGGCGCCGTCCCGCTGCCACTGCATCGCGGCCTCGAGCGGCGAACCGTACGAGGTCTCGGTTCCGGCCTCCCCCTGCACCAGACGGACGGCCTGCCCGTCGGCGACGTCCACGGCGGGCAGCAGTTCGAGGTGAGAAGCGTTGGTCACGGGCATCAGCGTAGTCCGTCCGCCCGGGGCGGCTCCCCATCGCCCTCGGCCGGTCCCGACGCGCGCGACGGCTCCTCGAGGTGCGCCTCGCCGCCGAACTCCGCCTCGTCACGTGGCTCATCCCCGGGTTCGTCTCCGTACTCGGCACGGATAGCCCGGTCGGTGAGCCGCGCGGACACCACGCCCATCGCCACGACGGTCAGGAGCACACCGGCCACCGCGGCCACGGCGCGACCGGCCGGCGGAAGCGGGAGCAGCGCCACCGCCAGGGCGGTCAGACCGAGCGACACCACTCCCGCACCGCAGACTCCCAGCGCGAGGGCCGCGAACGACACGGGCGCCGGGCGAGCCCGGCGGTCAGCCAACGGATCGGATCCAGTTCTCGAGCAGATGCAGGCCGGCGTCACCCGATTTCTCGGGGTGGAACTGGGTGGCCGACAGGGGGCCGTTCTCCACGGCGGCGACGAACCTCGTGCCGTGCCGGGCCCAGGTGACATCCGGTGGGGTCAGTTGGTCGGACGGCTCCATCGCCCACCGTTGCACGCCGTACGAGTGGACGAAGTAGAAGCGCTCGTCCGAGGGCATGCCGGCGAACAGCACACTGTGCTCGGGCGCCTCGACGGTGTTCCACCCCATGTGCGGCAGCACCGGCGCCTCCAACCGCTCCACCACACCCGGCCACTCGCCGCATCCCGCCGCCCCGGACTCGGCGTGCTCGCCGTCCGAGAACTCGGTCCCCCGCTCGAACATGACCTGCATCCCGACGCAGATTCCCAGGACGGGTCGACCGCCGGCGAGGCGTTCGCCGATGATCCGTGGTCCCTTGACGGCCCGGAGGCCCTCCATACACGCCGCGAACGCTCCGACCCCCGGGACGACGAGGGCGTCCGCCTCGGTGGCCACCTCGGGGTCGGAGGTGAGCTCGACCCGCGCACCGACACGCTCCAGCGCGCGGTGGGCGGAGCGGAGGTTGCCCGAGCCGTAGTCGAGGAGCGCCACCCGCGGGGCCAGTGAGGTCATGACCCCACTTTATCGTCCCGGTGCAGCACGGTCAGATCACGCGCGGGCCGGGTGCGCCGGGCGCCCACCGCCGCGGGGCCGCCCACGACGAGGACGATTCCCGCCGCCACCATGAACAGGACCACGTAGCCGAACCCGGCGACCGCTCCCATGACCACCGATCCGAGGCCCGTGCCGGCGTCGAAGGAGATGTTCCACGAGGCGGACGCGGTCCCCAGGCGCGAGCGCGGCATCCGCTCGAAGGACCCGACGAGCGCCTCGTTCTGCACGGCGCCGAACCCGAGTCCGAACACCACGGTGGGGGCGATGAACCACCACGGGTTCGCCGACAGCGTGAGTAGGCCGGCGATCCCGGCCATGCCGAGCGCCGAGAACGCGAGCCCGGGCCAGACCAGCGCGCCGGGTCCGCGCCGATCGGAGACGAGGCCGGCGAAGGTGCGGCCGACGATCACGCCCACCCCGAGGAGCCCGAGACCGACTCCCGCGACGACCGCTCCGCTCCCCGAGACGATCGAGTCCAGGGCGGGTGAGAGAAAGGACGCGGCGGCGCCGTAGGGCAGGGAGACCGCCACCATGACGAGGAACGGGCCCGCGAGCAGCACGATCATCGCCCGGCGGCCGAGCGCGGAGGGGTCGGAGGGCCTCGCGGGGGCCGGGTGCACGTCGGGGAGTCGTGACGCGGCGAGAAGGCCGACAACACCGAACGCGGTCGCGCTCCAGGCGACCGTGGCCAGTCCGAACACCTCCAGCAACCACAGCCCGACGGGCAGGAAGATCGCCTCGGAGATGCCCACCGCGAGGCCGATCAGTGAGGTGGCGCGGCCGAGCATCCCGGGTGGCGCGAGCTCCGCGACCAGCGCGGAGCCGGCGACCGTCATCATGCCGAAGCCCGCCCCGCGGACACCACTGACCGCCAGCACCGCGACCGGCCCCTCGGCCAGGGCGAGCAGACCGGACGGCAGACCGAGGAGCGCACTGCCGGTCGCGAGTACCCAGCGGTACCCGATCGCCGCGGTGATCCTCGGGGTGAGCAGCTGGACCAGCACGGTGACCGTCATGAACACACCGGTGGTCGCGCCGGCGACCAGGTCGCTCCCCCCTCCCCGCAGCACGGCGAGAGGCACCACGGGCAGGAGCAGCGAGAAACCACCGAAGGCGAGCAGGACCAGGATGAACGCCGCGGGCACACCGCGGGTCCGGGCCAGTAGTGCGAACCCGCCCGGCTTCGTGTCGCCCTGTGTCACTTCGTCATCACAGGGCGCCCTTGGTCGAGGGGATCCCACTGATGCGGGGATCCCGTTCGACCGCGGCGCGCAGCGCCCGGGCGACGGCCTTGTACTCCGCCTCGGTGATGTGGTGGGGGTCGCGCCCGTAGTGCACGCGGACGTGCAGCGCGATACGGGCGTGCGACGCGAGGGTCTCGAAGACGTGCCGGTTGAGCACGGTGCCGTACGGGGCGCTGTCGTGCCCCACGACGACGTACCCGATCATGACGTCGGGTTCTCCGCTGTGGACGCAGTACGGGCGGCCCGAGACGTCGACGACCGCCTCGGCGAGGGTCTCGTCCATGGGGATCGAACACTGGCCGAACCGGCGGATGCCCCGCTTGTCGCCCAGCGCCTTCCCGAGCGCCTGTCCCAGCACGATGGCGGTGTCCTCGACGGTGTGGTGCGCCTCGATCTCGACGTCGCCCGTCGCGCGCACGGTGAGGTCGAACGCGCCGTGCTGACCGAACGCGGTGAGCATGTGGTCGAAGAACGGGACGCCGGTGGCGATCTCCGTCCGGCCGGTGCCGTCGAGGTCGATCTCGACGACGATCGACGACTCCCTGGTGGTGCGCTCGACGCGACCGACGCGTCCGCCCTGCTCGCTCATCGTCTCTCCCTCGTCGTGGTGATCTCTGTTCCCGCCACCTCGGCGCTCACCTGCAGCAGCCGGTCGTTCTCGCTCTCCAGCCCGATGGTCGCACGAAGACGGCCCGGGATGCCCACGTCGCGGATGAGCACGCCCGCGTCGAGGTAGCGCCGCCACGCGCGGGGCGCGTCCACGAAGGGCCCGTAGAGCACGAAGTTGGCCTCGCTGGGCAGCACGTCGTAGCCGAGCGCCTCGAGTCCCGCGATGACGCGCTTGCGCTCCTCGGCCAGCAGCGCGACCGAGGCCAGGGTCTCGTCGGCGTGCCTCAGCGCGGCCCCGGCGGCGGCCTGCGCGATCACCGACAGGTGGTACGGCAGGCGGACGAGCAGAACCGCGTCGACGAACGCCGGGTCGGCCGCGAAGTACCCGAGCCGCCCGCCGGCGAACGCGAAGGCCTTGCTCATGGTGCGCGAGACGACCAGCTTCGCCGGGAACTCGGCCAGGAGCGTGCACGCGCTCGGCGAGGGGGAGAACTCCGCGTACGCCTCGTCGACCACGACGATCCCCGGTGCCGCGCCGATCAGCCGCCGCAGGTCGTCCAGCTCGATCACGTGGCCCGTCGGATTGTTGGGTGTCGTGAGGAAGACGATGTCGGGGCGGTGGCCGGCGATCGCCGCCAGCGCGGCCTCGACGTCGATCGCCAGGTCCGCGCCCCGGTCGACCGGGATCCACTCGGTGTCCGTGCCCGCAGCGAGGATCGGGTGCATCGAGTAGCTGGGGACGAATCCCATCGCGCTGCGACCGGGCCCGCCGAAGGCCTGCAGCAACTGCTGGAGGATCTCGTTGGAGCCGTTGGCCGCCCACACCATGTCCACGTCCACCTCCACGCCGGTCTGCCGGGTGAGGTAGGCGGCGAGGTCGGTGCGCAGGTCGACGGCGTCCCGGTCCGGGTAGCGGTTGAGGTCGGCCGCGGCCGCGGAGACCGCGTCGGCGATGTCGGCGACCAGCGCCGCGCTCGGCGGGTGCGGGTTCTCGTTGGTGTTGAGCTGCACCGGCACCTCGAGTTGCGGGGCTCCGTAGGCGCTCGTGCCGCGCAGGTTCTCGCGCAGTGGCAGCGCGTCCAGGCCGACGCCGCGACGGGGGGTGTCGTTCACTTCTGTCCCTCCTCGGCGGCGAGGTCCTCGAAGCGGGCCCGGACGGCCTCACCGTGGGCCGGCAGTCGCTCGGCGTCGGCGAGCGACACGACCGTCGGGGCGATCTCCTTGAGGGCGGCCCGGTCGTAGTCGATGACGTGGATACCGCGCAGGAAGGTCTGGACGCTCAACCCGGACGAGTGGCGTGCGGTCCCCGAGGTGGGCAGGACGTGGTTCGAGCCCGCCGCGTAGTCGCCGAGCGGCACCGGGGAGTAGGCACCCACGAAGATCGCCCCGGCGTTGCGGACGCGGGCGGCGTCGCCCGCCGGGTCACGGGTCTGCACCTCCAGGTGCTCGGCCGCGTACGCGTCCACCACGCGCAGGCCGGCGTCGATGTCGTCCACCAGGACGATGCCCGACTGCGGGCCCTCGAGCGCCTCGCGCACGCGGCCCGAGTTGAGGGTGACGGTGTAGCGGGCCCCGACCTCCCGGGCGACGGCGTCGGCGAGCTGCTCGGAGTCGGTGACCAGCACGCTCGCCGCGTTGGGGTCGTGCTCGGCCTGGCTGATGAGGTCGTAGGCGATGTGGACCGGGTCGGCCGTGTGGTCGGCCAGGACGGCGATCTCCGTGGGACCGGCTTCCGAATCGATCCCCACGACGCTGCGGCACAGTCGCTTGGCGGCGGTGACGTAGACGTTGCCGGGCCCGGTGACCATGTCGACGGGCTCGAGCTCGCGTCCGTCGGTGTCCTCGCCGCCGTGGGCGAGCAGGGCCACGGCCTGGGCGCCTCCGACGGCCCAGACCTCGTCGACCCCGAGCAGAGCACACGCGCCGAGGATGGTGGGGTGGGGCCAGCCACCGGAGTCGGCCTGGGGC
>NZ_JADDKI010000355.1:0-1720 GCF_015356725.1 Dietzia sp. SYD-A1 | reverse complement strand
ATCCGGTGCCCCGCGTGGAGATCCACCTCACGGCCGCCCTGGTCCGCGACAGCGCGGGCGAGGCCGCCGTCCGCCCCCCGGAAACGGAACACCGACTGGTCCCCGTCCTCCACCACCACCATGACGTCCGCGCCCCCACCGACGGCGGCCACGAACTCGGCGGCGAGCGGGTCGAGGTGGTGTGCGTCGTCCACCACCACCAGCCGACGGGACCGGAATATCTCCCTGAGCTGCGGGTCCGCTGTCAACGCGTCCAGCGCCGCCCCCACGAGTTCGGCGGCGTTGAGCGCCTCGGGCACGTCCGACTCCCCACCCCGTAGGCCCGAGCGCAGGGCCATCTGCTCCTCGTGCCTGCGGAAGAACCCGGCGGCGGCCACCCACGCGGGCCTGTCCGCCGACCGTCCCAGGCGGGCGAGTTCCCGGGGGCCGATCCCCCGCTCGAGAGCGCGCAGCAGCAGGTCACGGATCTCCCGCGCGAACCCCACGGCCGACAGCGCGGGACGGAGCTGTTCGGGCCAGTGCGGGGCGCCATCCGCCACCTCTCCGAGCAACGTCTCGCGGATCAACGCGTCGTGCTCCGCGCCCGTCCGGAGCCGCGGGGTCGGGGCGTCGACCCGAGCGGCGGCCAGCCGGACCACGGCATGGGCGAGGGAGTGGACGGTGCGGACGGGGGCGTCCGTTCCCACGACGACCTCCGACGGGAGTCCGCGGGTGATCTCCTCCAGCACGGCGGCCCCGGCGGTGGCGGAGCCCGTGAGGACCAGGACACCGTCCATACCCACCCCGCCCGTCACCGCGGCGCGCACCACGTCCACCAGGAGTGAGGTCTTCCCGCTCCCGGGCCCGCCACGCACGACCCACCGGTCCTGACCATCCGCCGGGCCGGCACCCCAGTCCCGTCCGATCAACCCGCCGAGGGCGGTCGGCCACTCCCTGGCTGGCGGGGCCTGCCCCGTGCGGGCCGGATGCGGTGCTACGGCGGGCGGTACTGCGACGGTCGGTACTGCGGGCTCTGTCACGGCTCGATGAGACCACACTCCTCCGACAGGCCCGCGGCCACCGGATCGGTGGCCCCGGACCGCCGGCGTCAGCGCAGCGTGTCCTCGAGCATCCGGGGTCGACACGCGATCCGGCCGACCACGCACATCACCGCGAGCACCACCGTGAGGAACGCCAGTCCCCCGCCGAGACCCGGACCGGACAGCAGGAGGCCGAAGACGACGGGGCCGAGGCTCGCCGCCGTGTACCCGACCCCCTGCGAGAACCCGGAGAGGGCGGCGGAACCGGCCTGCGTCCGCGTGCGGAGGTTGATGAGTGTCAGGCAGAGCGGGAACGTACTGGGCCCCACCCCGAGCAGGCAGATCCACAGCCACGGGGCGGCGCCGGGCGCCCAGAGCAGTCCGGCGAAACCGGCCAGGTAGCAGACCACGGAGACGAGGACGACCGGGTAGGGATCGGCGAAGCGCCCCGCCGCCCAGGGCACGACCAGGGCGGCGATCAGGCCGATGGCCGAGTAGACCGCCAGTGCGAGTCCTCCCTCGGCCCGGGTCATCCCGATCGACTCGGCCACGGCCGGGAGCCACGTGAAGAAGGCGTAGGTGCACAGTGAGTTGGTTCCGAAGAACAACGCGAGGGCCACCCCCACGGGCGAGCGCCAGGGCCGGACCCGCCGTGCCGGGCCCGACCCGCCGACGACCGTGGTGGCCCGTGAGGGTCTGGC
>NZ_JADDKI010000035.1:0-1035 GCF_015356725.1 Dietzia sp. SYD-A1 | reverse complement strand
GCTCGAGCGCACGGCCCCCCACCTCGTGCGCCCCCTGGCCCAGGTCGTCCCCGTGTACCGGGGCACCCCGCCGCTGGGCGCGGTACTCCCGGGGTTGGGGTTCGCCGCGGGAACGCTGCTGTCCCGCCTCGCCGGCACCCCGGCCGACAGGCTGCCCGGCGCGCGCGTCCTGAGCGCGGGGTCGGTCGCGCGGTACGTCCCCGGGGTGAGGCGTCACGGACTGGTGTTCGGACACCTCAACTGGGACTGCCAACTGGTCGACGACGCCCGACTGGTCACCGCGGTGGCGCGGACCGCGGCCGGACTCGGAGCCCGGGTGCTCACCCGGGTGCGCGCCCTGGAGGCGAGCGGGTCGCAGGTCACCGTCCGCGACGAGCTCGGCGGGAGCCGCGGGGAGAACGGGGACGGCGACGAGTTCACCCTCTCCGCGCGGGCTGTCGTGAGTGCCACCGGCGTCTGGGCCGGTGAGACCACACCGGGCGTACGCGTCCGACCTTCGCGCGGCACCCACCTCGTGATCAGATCGTCCGCGTTGGGCGACCCGGCGGGCGCCCTCACCGTGCCCGTGCCGGGCGAGACCAACCGCTTCTGCTTCGCCATCCCCGCCGAGTTCGATCGTCTCCACGTGGGGCTGACCGATGTGGACGCCCCCGGACCGATCCCCGACGTGCCGACGCCCGACCGGCACGAGATCGATTTCCTTCTCGACGTGATCAACCGGGCCCTCGAGACCGGACTGACCCGGGACGACGTGGTGGGGACATTCGCGGGGCTGCGCCCGCTGGTCGACTCGGGTGACGGCCACACTGCGGACCTCTCACGCGACCACGCGCTGATCACCGCGGACAACGGTCTCATCTCCATCACCGGCGGCAAACTCACCGAGTACCGACTCATGGCCGAGCAGGCAATCGACCTGGTCGTACGGAAGACCGGGATCGCCGCGGCGCCGTGCCGCACCGCCGATCTGCCGTTGGTCGGGGCCCCCGGCCACCGCGATCACGCGCGACCGAGCCCCCCGGCGAGTGCGCTCCC
>NZ_JADDKI010000354.1:0-3414 GCF_015356725.1 Dietzia sp. SYD-A1 | reverse complement strand
AGCCACGGCCGGGCCCGCGTGGGCGCGGCCGTCGGGTCAGGGCCGGTCGAAGCTGATGTTCTCCCGCGGGGTGCCGACCGCGACCATCCCGCGGACGGTGGCGCGGAGCATCTCGGGTGACCCGGCCATGAGCACCTGCCGGTCCGCCCACGACCCCCAGCCGGTCACCACGTCCACCAGTGTCCCGGTCTGCCGGCGGTGCAGGGTGCGGGGCAGTTCCTGCCGCGCGCCGGCCCACCACGGGTCGGTGTCCTGCTCGGAGACCGGCTGGATGGTGAGCCAGGGTGCGGTGGCGGCCAGGTCAACGAGGGTGGGCAGGTCGTAGAGGTCGCCCGGGTGACGCGCGCCGTAGAACAGGTGCACCCGTGGGTTGGCACCGTGACGCATCATGTCCATCAGCAGGCAGCGCAGCGGGGCGATCCCGGTGCCACCGGCGATCATCAGCACGTCGCGGACGGGTTCGGTGCGGTCCACCTCGAGCAGCCCGAGCGGCCGCGCGAGGACCCACCGGTCGCCCACCCCGACGCCGCGGACCAGGGACCCGCTGAGGGTGCCGCCGGGGACGTCGCGGACGTGGAACTCGATCTGGCCCGCCGGATTCGCCGGGATCGCCGGACTGAACCGGCGCCACACGCCCGCGGTGTACGGGGTCAGGACGCTGAGGTACTGGCCGGGGTGGTACTCCACCATCACATCGGTGATCAATCGGACCACCACGACGTCGCGGGTCGGCCGGAGAACCTCCACCACGGTCGCGCCGACCCTCGCCGGTCCGTGCCCGGCCGCCGCCCCCTCCCGGAGCGCGGTCGTCAGCACCCGGTACACCGTGCCCAACGTGGTGGCCAACCGGTCGTCCCAGCCGGGGCCGGCCAGGTGGCGGAGAGTGCTGGTGAGGGCGTCGCCGAAGCGCTCGTGGTGGCGGGCGGACAGTTCGAGTTTGCGGTGGTCCGCGCCGAGGTGGCGGGCGAACTCCACCACCTGGGCTACCTCGGCCTCGTTCCCCCGGGCGTTCTCGACGGTCTCGAGCGCCCACGTCATGGCGCGCACGAATTCGCCGAGTACCCCGGAGGCGTCACGCGGGAACATTTCGCGGAAACCCGGGTCGGCCTCCCGCAGGGCGCGGGCGAACAGGCCGGTGAACCTCGGATCGAGGAGGAGGTCCCGGAGCGCCAGGAGCGGGGGGGTGGCCGGGGAGACCGGGACGGGATCGGGAAGCGGGGTCTCCACCGGGTCGGCGGGCCGACCGAGGAACGGCGACAGGTCGATATCCGACACGAGGCGCTCGACGTCCGTGGGTCGGGAGAAGTCGTCCGTGGCTCGGGAGTGGGCGTCGTCGGCGTCCTCCCCTGGGATTCTGACCACCCCCACGCCTCCTCCCTGCCGTCGGTGTCCGCCGGTGCCCCAGGATAGCGGCCGGCGCCGGTCCCGGCGGTCAGGAGAACACGGGCAGGGGGTTTCCCGGCTCGGGGAGCGGGACCGGGTTGCCGTTCCATTCCCGCGGCGCCACGCCGATCCTCATGCGCTGGGGGTGGTACCCGACGGGGATCTGGGCCACCTCCTCTCCGGTCTCGAAGGACAGCACGCTGACCGTGTTGCTCTTGGCCCAGGACACGAAGCAGTGGTCCCCGGTGAGGTCGGTGGTGACCCAGTAGGACTTGAGCCCGGTCGAGACCAGCGGCCCGTGCTGCAGGGTCTCCCGGTCGACCACGGTGGCGTAGTCGCTCATGGTGCCCGCGACGCAGATCTTGGTGCCCTGGGGGTTCATCGAGATTCCGTGGTGGCCGGAGTCCAGCAGGTGGGCCTCCCGGGGTACGTCGCCGGCGGGTGTGATGGGCAGGTCCACGATGCGGGTGATCTTGTCGGCGTCGATGTCGTACTCGATGAAGCCGTGGAAGAACGAGACCTGGAAGTACATGAACCGGTAGTCCGGGGAGAAGGTCATCGGTCGCACCCCGATGCTGAGCTCGGGACGGCCGGCCTCGGCGAGTCGGGCGCGCAGGTCCACGCGCTTGATGATCTGCAGGGTCTCGGCGTCGACGAACTGGAGGACGCGGTCGCCCTTGGTGACGTCCGCCCACGGCTGGTCGAGCGGGGTCCACACGTTGCCGATCGACTCGTTGACGATCTGGGTGCCGCCCTTGATGTAGGCGTTCTCGTGCGCGTTGTCCCCCGAGGGGAAGGTGCCGATCTCCCGGCCGGTGGCGGTGTCGAGGACGTGGACGACCTTGGCCGTCGAGGCGCTGACGGCGACCTGCGACCCGTCCGGGCTCACCGCCATGTGGTCGGAACGGAACCCCTGGACGGGGAACCGCCAGGCGATCTCGCCCGTGACGATGTCGATCGAGACCACGTCGGCGAAGCTGGGCCGGGACACGATGAGGTTCCGGCCGTCCTTGGTCGAGTACATGTCGTCCACGTACTGGTCGTGGCCCTCGCCGACCATCTGGCGGATGCCGTAGTACAGGGCGAGGCGGGCGGGGTCGCGGTGGATCTCCACCAGGCGCTCGTTGCGGTCCGGGATGATGTTGATCCGCGCGATCCGATGGTAGTCGCCGTCCGGCTGCACGGCGTCCGCGGTGCCCTCCCAGTTGTTGCCCACCCACAGCACATTGCGTAGGCCCTCGGCCGGGTTCACGTAGGGGGACTCGGCGGTCGCGGCGGAGACTGACGGCGCGGACACGACGCCGGCGAGAGCGGTGGCCGCCGCGAGCGCGAGGGCGCCGGCGGCACGGGCGAGGACGGACGGGCGGTTCACGGCGGCTCCCGAGGGCAACGTCTTCTGGACAAGTGTCCGGTTGGCATTGGGGAGTGTACGGAGCGAGGTTCGCGCGGTCAACGGTTCACCTGGTCATCAGGCCACCAGGTCACCAGGTCAACCGGTCGGCGGGGTGACGGGCGATGGGGTCCCGCCGAGCCGGCGCGGCGGACCCGGGTGCCTCACCGCCCGAGCGTGATGTCCACGCCCGCGCGCAATTCGTCCTCGGTGTAGGTGAGCTGACCGCGTCCGGGGATCTCGATCAGGTAGAAGGGCGCACCCGAAGGGACCTCGCCGAAGTCGAAGGTGAAGGTGCAGGAGGAGAGGTCGCCCCCCTCGTAGGCGAGCATGGTGCTGCCGAGCGGCGTCGAGACCCCCTGGGACAGCGTGATCCGCGTGCCCTCGCCGATGTCCGAGAGCGTGAGGGGCAGGTCGCAGCCCGATCCGTCGCCGGAGACCGGTTCGCCGGGGGAGGACATCACGGTGAACCGCCCCTCGACGTCGAACAGCCCGCCCGGCGCGCGCTCGGGGGCCTGCCAGGCCTGCGGCGGCAACGGTCCCCGGGGAGAATCGGCGGGCCCCGTGCCGGAGTCGGAGCCGGGGCCGGTGAGTGCCGCGCCGAGGATGACGACGACGACGAGCGCCAACCCCCCGACGAT
>NZ_JADDKI010000353.1:0-6346 GCF_015356725.1 Dietzia sp. SYD-A1 | reverse complement strand
CCTTCGAGGAGAGCGACCAGCTCGTCGTCGTCTACCGCTCCTTCCCCGACGCCGTGCCGGGCGCCGCCCCGCCGCTCCCGGCCGCGGTGCGCGGCGAGGCCTCCGGATGGCTCTGTCTCGACGGCGACGGCCGGTGGTCGAGTCACGGCGACGCCCCCGACCCCGTTCAGGTGGTGCGCGACCACGGCGCCGACCGACGCGACGACGCCCGGACCGACCGCCTCCCCCGCTGGTCCGCCCCGGACCGCGCGGCTCACCGCTCTGCTGTGGTCGAGTGCCTCGAGGCGATCCGGGCGGGCGAGGTCTACCAGGCCTGCCTGAGCACCCGACTGGACGGGCATCTCCGCGCGGACCCGCTCGAGACCTTCCTCGAGATCTCCGGCCACTCGCCCGCCTCACGATCGGCGTATCTCGAGGGCCCCTGGGGCGCCGTCCTGGGGTTCTCGCCCGAGGTGTACCTGGTTCGCCGTGGTGACCAGGTGCACTCCAGCCCCATCAAGGGCACGCTGGCGGCCGACCTCGACCCGGAGTTGTTGCTGGGGTCGGCGAAAGACGTCGCCGAGAACATCATGATCGTCGACCTGGTCCGCAACGACCTCGGGCGCGTGGCCGACGTCGGGTCGGTGACCGTGACCGACCTGCTCGCCGTACGGCCGGCACCGGGGGTGCACCACCTGGTCTCCACCGTCACCGCCCACACGACCGCGGACCACCCGGCACTGGTGGAGGCCACGTTCCCTCCCGCATCGGTCACCGGGACCCCCAAGGCGCGGGCTCGGGAACTGATCGCCGGGTGGGAGCCGCGGTCCAGGGGCCTGCACTGCGGGGCGTACGGCTTCGCCCTGGGCCCGGACCTCGAACTCGCGGTGGCCATCCGGACCCTCGAGGTCTCCCCCGACGGGCGCGTGGAGCTGGGCGTGGGCGGGGGCATCACCATCGATTCCGACCCCGACGCCGAATGGGAGGAATGCGTGCACAAGGCCGCGTTCACCTGGGGCGGCGGTCCGCCGCCCTGGTGACCGGCGTGGGCCGCGAGGCGTCGCGGGGTCGTCAACCCCGCGCGTCGACGACCGCCTGGTAGAGCTCACGTCTGGTCAGCGACGACCCCTCCGCGACCGTCGCGCACGCGTCCTTGAGCCGTTCACCCGCCTCGACCCGCTCTTCGACGATCTCCACCAGGTCCTCGGTCGTGGCGGCGGAACCGGGCGCGTCCGCCCCCTCGATCACCACCACGATCTCCCCGCGCACCCCGTCAGCGGTCCGGTCGGCCAGGTCGCCGAGCGTGCCCCGCAGGACCTCCTCGTAGGTCTTGGTGAGCTCGCGACACACCGCGGCCCGCCGACCCGGACCCAGTGCCTCCGCGGCCTCGGCGAGCGTCTCGGCGAGCCGGTGCGGTGACTCGAAGAACACGCACGTGCGCTCCTCGGCGGCCAGGCGGGCCAACCAGGTCCGCCGGCGACCCGCCCGACGCGGGGGGAAGCCGTCGAAGCAGAATCTGTCCACGGGCAGACCGCTGAGGACCAGCGCGGTCGTCACGGCCGACGGGCCGGGCAGACAGGTCACGGGGAGGTCCGCATCGATACACGCGGTGACCAGCGAATAACCCGGGTCGGATACCGCGGGCATCCCCGCATCGGTGACCACGGCCACCACGTCTCCCGCCCGGACGCGGTCGATCAACTGGGGGACGCGACCCGCCTCATTGTGCTCGTAGAAGCTCATGACCCGCCCCCGGATGGTCACACCGAGCGCGGTGGCGAGCCCCCGCAGGCGCCGGGTGTCCTCGGCCGCCACCACGTCCGCGGAGGCGAGCAGGTCCCGCAGTCGCGCCGAGGCGTCGCCCGGGTTCCCGATAGGGGTGGCGGCCAACACGACACGTCCGGACGTCATGCGCTCCAGACTATCCCCGGTCCGCGCCGACCCACTCGCCCTGCCCGTCTCCCCGACATCCGAAAGGCCCCCATTATGCTCGCCGTGTGACCCCGACCCCAGGCGTGCGATCCCCGGGCCGCCCGCTCCCGGTTCCGGACACCGGCCCGGTCGACACCCCCCGCGACTGGATGGCCACCGGCCTCATCCTGGTCCTGGCCTTCCTCTCCCGCTTCTGGGGTCTCACCTCCGCCACGGACGAGGGCACCCCGGTCTTCGACGAGAAGCACTACGCGCCACAGTCGTTCAGCATCGCGCAGTTGGGGATCGAGGAGAACCCCGCTTACGGCCTGGTGGTCCACCCGCCCGTCGCCAAGCAGATCGAGTCGCTCGGTGGTCTGCTCTTCGGCTACACGCCCCTGGGCTGGCGGTTCACCGCCGCGATCTGCGGCGTGCTGGTGGTGCTGATGGTCATGCGGATCACCAGGCGGCTGACCCGTTCCACTCAGCTGGGCCTGATCGCGGGCCTGTTGCTGTGTCTCGACGGGGTCACCTTCGTGACCTCGCGCATCGGCATGCTGGACATCTACCAGGTCCTGTTCGTCACCGCCGCCGCCGGCGCCTTGCTGGTGGACCGCGACCAGATGCGCGGCCGCATGCACCGGGCCGCTCTCGCCGGCCGGCTCCACCTGTCGGACTTCGGACCGCGCCTGGGCTTCCGCTGGTGGCGGTTCACCGCCGGCGTCATGCTGGGGTTGGCCCTGGGCGTCAAGTGGTCCGGTCTGTACTTCATCGCGTTCTTCGGACTCATGACCGTGGCGTGGGACTGGGCCCTGCGCAGCCGCTACGGTGTCCGGCGGCCACTGGCGGGCGCCCTCCTGCGGGACTCCGTGCCCGCCTTTTTCTCGCTCGTCATCTGGCCCGTCCTGATCCAGATGTTCACCTGGCTTCCGTGGTTCGCGAGTGAGAACTCCGTCTACCGGCACGTCGTGGGCACCAAGGTGGAGGACAACTGGCTGCCCGACTCCCTGCAGTCGTGGCTCTATTACCAGTCCTCCGTGCTGAACTTCCACTCCTCGCTCACCACCTCGGCGGGCAATCGGCACCCGTGGGAGTCCAAGCCGTGGACCTGGCCGATGAGCCTGCGGCCGATGCTCTACTACGTGGAGCAGGGCGAGGACGTCACCGGCTGCGGCCAGGATTCCTGCGTCCGCGCGATCATGCTCCTGGGCACGCCCGCGATCTGGTGGCTCGCGATCCCCGTCCTCGGGTGGGCGTTCTGGCGGGCGGTGATCTGCCGCGACGGCCGGTATGCGTTCCCGCTCGTCGGCTACATGGCCGGCTACCTGCCGTGGTTCCTCCAGATCGACCGCCAGATGTACTTCTTCTACGCCGCGGTGATGGTGCCGTTCTTCGTCATGATGGTGGCGCTGGTGCTGGGCGAGATCGCCGGTAGATCCGATGACTCCCCCCGTCGGCGGACCATCGGCCTGGCGATCGTGTGCCTCTACCTCGCGCTGGTGGTGGCCAACTTCATCTACATGCTGCCCATCCTGTCCGGGATGCCCATCACCCCCACGGAATGGAGCCAACAGCTCTGGTTGCCGTCCTGGCGCTGAGCCGATCTCCACCCATGCCGGTCCCCGCCGACGCCGGACGCGCATCCGGCAGGACGCCGTCGGCTCACCCGCCCAGCACCCTGTCGATGCTGAACCTGCCCGCGCCGACCGCGGCGATGAGCAGCACCCCCACCCCCAGCGCCACCACGAGCTCCCACCCGTTCTGGGTCACGAAGGGACCGTTGGTGGCGTGGACGAAGTACAGGGCCCCCGCCATGTCCACCGCCAGCAGGATCCCGGCCAGCGGGGTCAGGATGCCCGCGATGAGCGCGATCCCGGCGATCAGCTCGACCCCGGCGACGACCGCCGCGGTGACCTCCGGTTGCGGGATCCCGTACCCGGCGAACTGCTCGCCCACGCGGCCCAGTCCCAGGGTGAAGAACTTCTGCCACCCGTGGGCCACGAACACCGCCCCGAGCCCGATCCGGGCCAGCAATATCGCGGCGTCGTTGAGGGTCTCCATCCCCCTCACGGGAGGATTCCCTCGCCGGCCTTGGTGATACGACGGCTCAGTAGCTTCATCGCGAGGATATAGAGAGGTGGCGCGAACTTCTGGGCGGCGAACGCCAGCCTGATGTCCGGCGAGGTGTAGACGATGTAGCGCCCCTTGCGCACACCCTCGATCGTCTTGGAGGCCGCCACCTCCGGGGTGACGGCATGGCGACGGAACTGGTCCACGGTCTTGGCGACCTTCGGATCCGAGCGGTCCACGCCCGCGATCTCCACGGTCTCCACCAGCGGGGTGTCCACGCCGCCGGGGCACACCAGGTGCACGCCGATCTGGTAGGGCGCCAGATCGAACCGCAGCACCTCGGCGATGCCGCGGATGCCGAACTTGGCCGCGCTGTAGGCGGCGTGCCAGGGCAGGCCGAGCAGGCCCGCGGCCGACGAGACCATGACCAGGGCAGCGGGTCGCCGAGCGGCCATCATCGCCGGGACGAACGCCTCGACCACGTGGATGGTGCCCATGAGGTTGACCTCGACCATCGACCGCCACACGCGGTGCTCGAGGAGGTCAGGCCGTCCCCAGGCCGAGTTACCCGCGACGTGGAAGACCGCGTGCGGGGCGCCGTGGGCGGCGACGACGCCCTCGCCGAACCGCATCACCGCCTCGTGGTCGGTGATGTCCAGTGCCTCCGAGGCGAGCAGCGTGCCACCGGCGTCCCGGCAGGCACCCGCCGCCGAGTCCAGGCCTGCTGCGTCACGGTCCGTCAGCACCAGCGAGGCGCCCTCGCCCGCCAACCGGATCGCCACGGCGCGGCCGATCCCGCTGGCCGCGCCGGTGACCACGCAGGTCGTGCCGCGGTAGTCGGTGATCCGTCGCCTCGACATGTGGTTCCCTTCCGGCCCGAACCACTCGAGCGGGCCTCCTCGGGTTCCACCGTAGCGTCACGCCGGTCTCACGCAGGGGCGTCCCACCGCCGACGTGACCCGGGCGGTTGCCGGGAAGCCGGTGAGAGGCCGCCCGGGTCACCTGCGCGCGGGGATGGGCGGCACGTGCTCGCGCAGCACGCAGCGACTCCCGCTGTAGATCGTGGCCATGCATCTGTTGCAGTGGACGCACAGGGAGCGCCGACGGTCGTCGGCCTGCAGCGTGAGGGGCAGGTCGGGCTCGCGCAGCAGAGCGCGCCCCATCGCCACGAACTCGAAGCCCGCGGTCATCGCCTTGTCGATCGACGGCCGGTCGACGATCCCCCCGAGCAGCATCATCGGCAGACTGACGGCCTCGCGGATCTGGCGGGCGTCGTCGAGCATGTAGGCGTCGGTGTAGGGGTACTCCTTGAACATCCGGGGGCCGACGAGTTTCATCCCCATCTTGATGACCGGCGGCTGGGTGGCCGCGAACTCGTGCAGGGGGGCGTCACCCTTGAAGAGGTAGATGGGGTTGAGCAGCGAGCTGCCCACGGTCATCACCAGAGCATCCGCCGAGCCGTCCGCCTCGATCCACCGGGCGACCTGGACCGCCTCGTCGATCCAGAAGCCGCCGGGCACGCCGTCGTCCATGTTGAGCTTCATGGTCACCGCGATCCGGTCACCCATGGCGTCGCGGATGGCGCGGCCGATGCGGCGGGCGAACCGGGCACGGTTCTCCAGCGACCCGCCGTAGGAGTCCTTACGCTTGTTGAGCCGAGGGCTGAGGAACTCGCTGACCAGATAGTTGTGCCCGAAGTGCACCTCGATCGCGTCGAACCCGGCCTCGGCCGCGCCGCGGGCCGCGCGGACATGGTCCTCGACGATCCGGTCGATGTCCGCTTCGGTGCAGGCCCTGGTGAGCGACATGCCCGTGGGGGCCGGGATCCGGGACGGTCCCATCGCCGGCATCCGGGTGGAGGCGGAGTTGGCCACCGCCCCCGCGTGGCCGACCTGCGCGGACACGGCCGCACCTTCGGCGTGCACGGCGTCGGTGAGCTTGCGGAGCATGCCGCCGTCACTCATTCCCCAGTGGTACTGGTGCCGGTCGGTCCGACCCTCGGGCGAGGTGGCCAGGTAGGCGACTGTCGTCATGCCCACGCCGCCGCGGGCGTACTCGGCGTGGAACTCGATGAGTTCGTCGGTGACCCGACCCTCGGGGCAGCGGCCCTCGAAGGTCGCGGCCTTGACGATGCGGTTGCGCAGCGTCACGTTTCCGATCTTGGCCGGGCTGAAGACATCGGGGGCGGGGGTACCGGGTGAGAGGGGCATGGACGGACTATAACGCGTTTCAATCCGCCGTTCATGCGCTTTGGCCAGCAGTTTTGCACTGAGTGCAAAGCAGGTTCCGCGTCCGGGCCGGCCACCGACGGCCCCGGGGCGCCCCGCCGGGGCCCTACCGGCCACCCACCGGCGCGCTCAGCCCTGGGGGTTGAGCGAGGTGGAGT
>NZ_JADDKI010000352.1:0-3619 GCF_015356725.1 Dietzia sp. SYD-A1 | reverse complement strand
ACCCCACGCACCGCGCCGATCCCGAGGCCGGCGACCTGGAACGCCCCGTCCGCCGCGAGCATGATCGCCGTGGTGGGGGTGGAGTCGACCACGGCGCCGGGTTCGACCTCGGCGATGCCGTCGGGTCGCTGCCCGGCGCCTTCCCGCCACCCCATCCACGCGGCGACGGTGGGCCACGTCTGGGAGGCGGCGGTCGAGCCGACCACGAGCCCGAAGTGCCCGGCGCGGACCGGGAACTCGTACACCTCGGCCGCCGGGGCGACGGAGGCGATCTTGCGGACACCGGCCGGGACGCCGATCTCGTCGACCTCGCCGAGCACCGCGAGGACGGGACAGGTGATGTCGGCGAGGGAGACGACGTGTTCGCCCACGACAAAGCCGCCCACCATCATCCGGTTCTGGATGATCACCTGCCGCATCATGTCGACGATCGCGGGACCGGACCAGGCGACGAACCCCTCGCCGCCGATGAAGCGGCGCTGTCGTTCGTGTCCGAGGAGCGCGTCGCGGTCGTGGAGCTGGCGCAGGAAATCGACCTGCGAACGGGCGGTCTTGATGGGATCGAGCAGTCGGAACGCCGTCGAGGCCAACCACCCGGGCAGCGGGCGGTCGGCAAAGACGTAGTCGGCGACGAACCGCGCGATGGTGACGACCACCTCCTCGGGTATGCCGAGCGGGGCATGGCCGCGCCAGTCGACGGGGGAGCCGAACGTCACGATGCTGGCGAGGTCGCGCGAGCGTCGGTAGGCCGCGGCCTGATAGCAGAACATGCCCCCCTGGCTGTATCCACCGAGATGCACCGACCGGCCCGTCGCGGTCGTGACGAGGTCGACGGCGTCGCTCACGGCTATCACGTGGTCGGTGAGAGTGCGTTCGAGGCCGCCGGCCTCGATGTCCGGGGCCCCGAAGTCGATCACCCACGGGTCCATTCCCGCCTCGTGCAGCGCGGCGACCGCGCTGGTAGAGGGGGACACGTCCCAGACGTCAGCGGAGATCATCATCGGCGGCACCAGCAGGATCGGCGGGCGCGGCGGGGCGTCCTCGCCGTCTCCCGCACCCCCGTGCTCGGCGTTCGCCGCCGGCGCCGGGTAGTAGCGACGCAGCCGGAACATCGGGCGTCGCGCGACGATCTCGAACGGCGAGGGCTCTTCGTCCGTCTGCAGGCCGCCGAAACGCAGGACCTCGACCGCGTTGAGAACGTACGACGTCGCGGTCTTCAGCGCGGCCGAGACGATGTCAGGGGTGCGAGGCATGGTGGGTAAGAGAGTAGAGGGTGCCTCACGGGCCCGGGCCGCTCCGGCGGATCCTCCCCGCCTGCGCGTCTCCCGCCCACGCGGCTCACATGGAGAGGCGACTCACATGGAGAACTGTCGACGGGCCGCGTCGATCAGCCACGTCTCGTAGCGCTGGTGGGTCCACCCGCTCTGCAGGACGAGCTGCTGATGACTCTCCGGGGACCAGAGGAACGACAGGATCGCCGCCGCCCCGTCCACGTCGTCCACCCGGCTGGTCATCCCCCGGGCGACGAACTGCTCGATGGTGCGGCGGAAGTCGAGATGGCGGCGCTGCAGGAGGGCGGTCAACGCCTCGTCGATGGTGGGGTCGGCGTTCGCGGCGGCGAGATACTCGCCCCAGAGCACGCTCGTGCGCGCGTTCGCGGCGGCGATGAACCCGGCCAGCGCGGAGAGGAAGCCGTCGTTGTCGCCGATCCCGACCAGGTCCCGGCCGGTATCGGACTCGGTCAGGAGCTCGTCCCCCTCGTCGCCGGCGAAGGCCTGATCGAACGCGCTGAGCAGGAGCGCGCGTTTCGGTCCGTTCGCCTTGACGGTCTCGGTGGACACCCCGGCGCGTTCGGCGATCTCGCCGAGCGAGGTCCCCGCGTAACCGCGGTCGGCAAAACAGGTGGCGGCGGCGGCCACGACCCGCGAGCGGGTGTTCGCGGCCTGCTCGGCGCGCAACGTCGAACGATAGGTCCGGGTGGACGCGGCCTCAGGCATTCCAAAATCCTTATTGACTAACCCAGTGGGGTGGTGAATACTTTGACGGGCAGGCAAATCCTAGCCTGCCAGCTCTCCCGAGGACCACTCATGGCTTCCATCCTTCTCGCGTCCACCCCGGTACGCGGCCACGTCACCCCGCTCCTGTCCATCGCCCAGTCCCTCGTCGCCGCCGGTGATCGCGTGCGGTTCCTCACCGGCGCGCGGTACCGGGACGACGTCCGCGAGACCGGAGCGGACTTCCTCCCGCTCCCACCCGACGCCGACTACGACGACCGCGACATCGACGCCGCATTTCCCGGCAGGCGTGGCCTCCGCGGGCCCGCCGGAGTGCGCTTCGACATGATCGAGATCTTCCTGCAGCCGGTCCCGGCTCAGCTCGCCGCCGTCCGCGCCGCGCTCGCCGCCGAACCGACCGACGCCATCCTGGCCGAGTCCATGTTCTCGGCGGGCGCCATGCTGACCGGGATCCCGCGCGCCGAGCGACCGCTCCTGGTCAACCTGGGCATCGTGCCGCTGGCCGTCAAGCACCCTGACGTCGCTCCCTTCGGGCTGGGGATCCCGCCCCGGCCGGGCCCGCTCGGCCGGATCCGCAACCGCGTCCTTACCGTGGGCGCCGAGAGGGGAGTATTCGGACCCGTGCAGCGACGGGCGAACGAGATCGCCCGCGCCGAGATCGGGCGCGACCTGCCGCGGTTCTTCCTCGACTGGCCGATCGGCGCCGACCTGCTCGTGCAGTTCACCGTGCCGGGGTTCGAGTACCCGCGACCGGGGCTCGCCGACACCGTCCGCTTCGTGGGTCCCGTCGCCCGCTCCCGCCCGTCCTCCACACCGGTGCCGGAATGGTGGGACGACCTCAGCGGTGACCGACCCGTGGTGCACGTGACCCAGGGGACCGTCGCGAACTCCGATTGGCCGCTCATCGAACCGACCGTCCGCGCGTTGGCCGACGACGACGTGACGGTCGTGGTGAGCACCGGCGGTCGTCCGCTCGAGACCCTGCCCGCGGACCTGCCCGCGAACGTCCGCGCGGCGTCGTTCCTCCCGTACGACCGACTGCTCCCGCTGACCGACCTGTTCGTCACCAACGGCGGCTACGGCGGGGTGCACTACGCCCTCGAACACGGCGTCCCGGTGCTCGTGGCCGGCCGCACCGAGGACAAGGCCGAAGTAAGCGCCCGCGTCGGCTGGACCGGCGTCGGGATCGACCTCCGCACCTCCACCCCGAGCCCGGCCCGGATCGCGACGGCTGCCCGGACGATCCTCGCCGACGATCGATACCGCCGGAAGGCCGCCGCCATCGGTGAGGAGATCCGGCGATCGCCCGGGCCCGACGCCGTCCACGACCTGGTCACCGACGCGCTGGGCGCCACCGCCCGCGACTGCGCCTGACCTGCCCGTTCCAGACCCTTTCTCACGCCCGGGCCGCCGTCACGCCCGAGCGGCACACCACCACAGGAGACCCCCGTCATGACCATCCCGTCTGCGCCGACCGGCGCGCCACAGCAGACCACGTCGTCGTCGTCCCCGTCCTCCCCGTCGACCACGGACGATCTCTCCCACGTCCGCGATCTCGACGACCTGGCCCCGCTCCTCGCCGGCACGCTCGCGCGGCCCGGCGA
>NZ_JADDKI010000351.1:0-5844 GCF_015356725.1 Dietzia sp. SYD-A1 | reverse complement strand
GACGTGGTGGCGGTGCTGCTGGCGGAGACCGTCGACCGGATCCGGCCGCGCGACGTGGCCGACGATCGTGACATGCGGTCCATGCTCGCCGCCTACTCACCGCTGGGTGAGGCGGTCACCGAGGAGGTGCACGACGAGGCGATCACCGAGGACGGCGTTCCACGCCCCGAATACGTGGACGTGCTCAAGGCCGTGTCAGATCTGGGCCCCGACACCCTGTGCGACCGCAAGGAGAAGGTCGACGACAGTCTGCGCGACCTCGGCGTGACGCTGAAGGTCTACGGCAGGGACGAACCACAGGTGTTCCCGCTGGACGCGGTCCCGCGCGTCATCCCGGCGGACCAGTGGGCCCGGATCTCGGCGGGAATAGAACAACGGGCCCGGGCGATGGAGCTGTTCCTCCGGGACATCTACGGTCCCGGTGAGATCATCCGCGCCGGCATCGTCCCCGCCGAGGCCCTCGACCGCGCCCCGGGCTTCCGGCCCACCGGCCGGTCGGTCCCGGAGGGGGCGTTGCACGCGCCGGTGTGCGGCGTCGACCTGGTCTCCACCGCCCCCGGCGAGTGGGTCGTCCTCGAGGACAACCTGCGGATGGCGGGGGGTCTGGCCATGGCGGTCGCCCTGCGCGACCGGATCAGCGAGGGCTTCCCCGAGTTCGGCGCGCGGTCCGAGGTCCACGATCCCCGGGTCGGCCTGGAGATGCTGTCGGAGACGCTGCGTGCCGCCGCACCGGGCGGTGTCGACGATCCCGCCATCGCGGTGGTGATCGCCGAGGACGAGCGCGAGGCCTTCGACCTCAACAACGCCGCGGCGGCGATCGGCGGCGAGATCGTCACCCCGGACGAGCTGACGGTCGACGACGGCCGCCTCTGGCGGGCTCACGGTGGCGACCGCACCGCCGTCGACGTGCTCTACGTCCGTATGGACGAGGAGATGCTGCTGTCGTCGGCGGGCGCGGACGGAACGGTGCTGCGGCGCGGACTCCTCAGCGCGATGGCCGAAGGCGGCGTGGCCGTGGTGAACGCGCCCGGGAACGGCGCCGCGGACGACAAGGCGATCTACGCCCGCGTGCCGCAGATCATCGACTTCTACCTGGGCGAGAAACCCCTCATCGGCCAGGTCGAGACCTATGTCTGTTCGGACCCCGAGCAGCGCAGGCAGGTCCTCGACCGCCTCGGAGAACTGGTGGTCAAACCGATCGAAGGGTACGGGGGCTCCGGCATCACCGTGGGCCCGGAGTGCTCTCCCCGCGAGCTCGACGAGCGGCGGGACGAGTTGCGGCGGCACGGTGAGAGATTCGTCGCCCAGGAGGTCCAGTCCCTGTCCACACTGCCGACGTTCAACGGTCACGAACTGCAGCGCAGGCACGTCGACATGCGGGCGTTCGTCATGCTCCGGAGCGGGGCCTCGGGTGAGATCCTCGCCTCCGCCCCGCCCGTCGCACTGACACGCGTGGCCCCGGCGGGCACGATGGTCGTCAACGCCTCGAGCGGGGGCGGGGGAAAGGACACCTGGATCCACCGTGCATGACACGACCGAGATCACCGAGGAGGCGGAGTCGCTGGACCTCGCCGGCCCGCCCGACGACGCCGTCGGGGGGCCGGGAGAGATCCGGCACACCACCTCGCCCTGCCTGTCCCCGGACGGCTCGATGCTGGCGTGCGTGGTCACCGAGCGCACCGGCTACCCACGCGCGGTCCAACGGCCTCTCGGCCTCGGTGGCCTGGACGGGGCCGGTCCGGAACGCGACGTGGTCCTTCCCGTCAACGGACCGGTGCGACGCGTCGCGTACTCGCCCAGCGGCAAGTGGCTGGCCTGCGAGGTGGCCCCCGACGGTGGCGAGCGCGAGCGGATCTGGCTGGTCACGACCGACCCCGCGGACCGGGACGTCTATCCGATCGACACCCACGACGACGCCACCGAGCAGATCGTCTGCTGGGACGGCGATCTGTTGGCCCTGACCGCCTTCGACTCCGAGGGGCTGGCCGAGGGCAGGCTGGTGGACCCGGAGACGGGTGAGAGCACGATCGTCGACTCCCGGATGGGAGGCGCGCTCGTCCACGCCCGCGACGGGGCGGCCCTGTTCCGGGTCGGGGCGCGCGGCCACCGCGAACTGCTCCGCATCGTTCCGGACGGCCGGTGGTGGCCGCTCCTGCCCGTGGACACCGGGTCGACCACCGACGCCGGCGTGATACTCGACGCCGGCGGCGGTGACCGGCCCATGAGGATGATCGTGCGCAGTGATCACTCCGCGGACCGGATGGGACTGCTTGCGGTGGAGGCGGACGAGGAGTTCACGGAGTCGTGGCCGCTCGCCTACCGGGAGGACGCCGACCTCGATCGCGTCGAGGTGAGCCTGGACCGCACCACCGCCGTGCTGCTGTGGAACGTCCGCGGGGGACTGTCGGAGATCGAGGTTCTGGACCTGCGCCGGAGCCGACCACGGGTGATCGTCAGACCGCCACTGCCCGACGTGGTCGCGTCCTCGCCCACGCTCACCGCCGACGGGCGTCTGCTGGCGCTCACCGTCCAGAGTCTCGACCAGCCACCGCGCATCGTGATGTACGACGTGGAGCGACGGAGGTGGACGGGGGAGCCCCCGAGGCAACCGGACCCGGTCCCGCAGCTGGTCCGCTTCACGGCTCGCGACGGTCTGGAACTCTCGGGGTGGCTGTACCGCGCCGATCCGGCCGACGAGCCGACGCCCACGGTGGTCCACCTCCACGGCGGGCCCGAGGGGCAGTCCCGACCGGGGTACAACGACCTCGCCCGCCGGTACCTGGACATCGGTGTGACCTACTTCGAGCCCAACGTGCGCGGGTCCACCGGGTCCGGCCGCTTCTTCAGCCACGCCGACGACCGCTACGGCCGCTTCGCGGGGATCGACGATGTCGAGGACGCGCTGTTGCACCTCGTCGAGCAGGGCATCGCCGACCCCGACCGGGCGGTGGTCTCGGGCCGCTCGTACGGCGGGTACCTGGTCAACGCGACCCTGGTGCGGCATCCCGGGCGCTGGCGCGGGGGGATCGCGGCGTGTGGGATGAGTGATCTCCAGACCTTCTACCGCACCACCGAGCCGTGGATCGCCGCCGCCGCGTACCCCAAGTACGGCAACCCACTCCAGGAGCGTGAACTGCTCAGGGAGGCCTCGCCCCTGCACCTGTACCACCACGTGGACGTGCCCGTGCTCTTCGTCCACGGCGCGCACGACACCAACGTGCCGCTCAGCGAGACCGAACAGGCGGTCGAGGCGTTGCGGCGCCGCGGGGTACCGGTGGACGTGTTGCTCTTCGAGGACGAGGGTCACGAGTTCGTGAAATTGGCCAACAGGCAGCTGCTCGGGGACCGGGTGGTCGACTTCTGTCAGGAGGTGTTCGGTGTTCGGACGCAAGAAGGGTGACACCGCCGACGCGGGCGGGTTCGAGGGGCGACTGATCGGGTGGCGGCGCCACATCCACACCCACCCCGAGTTGTCCTACGAGGAGACCGAGACCACCGACTACATCGAGGGTGAGCTCCGGTCGATGGGGCTGCGGCCGACCCGGTTCCGCATCGGCACCGGCCTGTGGTGCGATGTCCCGGCCGCCGAGGGCGCCACCGCGACGGACGTCGTGGCCCTGCGCGCGGACATCGACGCGCTCGCGATGAGCGAGGACTCCGGCGAGTCCTTCGCCTCGGAGGTCGACGGGGTGGCCCACACGTGTGGCCACGACGGTCACACCGCGATGCTGCTGGGGGCGGCCGAGATGTTGGTCGCCGACCCGCCACCGCGCCCCGTGCGCCTGATCTTCCAGCCGGCCGAGGAGACCATGCCGGGCGGCGCCAAGGAGTGCGTCGAGGAGGGCGTGGTCGAGGGCGTGGACCGGATCCTCGCGCTGCACTGCGATCCGCACCGCCGCGTCGGCGAGGTGGGGGTGACGGGCGGCGCCATCACGTCGTCCAACGCCAAGATCGGCGTCACCGTCCACTCGAACGGAGGCCACACGGCGCGGCCGCACGAGACCCAGGACACGGTCTTCGCGCTGGCGCAGATCGTCACGGGGGTGACCGCCGTGGTGGACCGGACCATCGACCCGCGCTCGGGCACGGTCCTGACCTGGGCTTCGATCAAGGCCGGGGGGACGGCTCCCAACGTCATCCCCGACTCGGGCCAGCTGTGGGGCACCCTGCGCAGCGCCGACCGCGACGTCTGGGCCACGGCGGAACCCGTCGTCCGCGGGGCCGTCGAGTCGATCGCCGCGACGTACGGGCTACGCGCCGAGGTGGAGTACGTCCAGGGTGTGCCACCGGTGGTCAACGACCAGGCCTGCGCCGACCTGGCGGCGTCCGCGGTCGAGCAGGTGCTCGGACCGGACGGGGTGGGTACGGCCGTGCAGTCCAGCGGCGGCGAGGACTTCGCCTGGTACACCGAGGAGATCCCCGGCGTCTACCTGCGGCTGGGGGTGTGGGACGGGGAGTCCGAGGAGACCGACCTGCACCACCCCGGGTTCGTCCTGGACGAGGCGGCACTGCCCCACGGTGCCCGCATCTTCGACGCGTTCGCGCGGCTTCACCGCGGGGAGTGACGGAAGGGGGTATCAGAAGTGAGTGAGCACGAGCAGAGTGACGAGGGGACGTACTCGACCGTCGGACTCATGGCGGACCCAGGTGCGCCCGACAGGGTGGCGGCCGCGATCGCGGACGACCTCGCCGACGATCTGACCCGCGAGCTCGGGGGGAGGTGGCGGGTCGAGGTCGCCCGGGAAACACTCCCGCTCGGTCCGGACGGCGAGGTCCGACTCACCGAGCACGCACCCCGTCTGTTGCAGCAGCACTCGTGGGATTTCGTCGTCTACCTGACTGATCTGCCGAGCCGATCCGGCGGGGACCCGGTGTTGTACGACGTCAGGGACTCCACTGCCGCCGCGCTGGTATGTCTGCCGGTGCTCGGCGTAGTCCGGGTGAAGGCGAAGGTCAGGGCGCTCCTTCGTCGCCTGGTGAGGGCGGGCACTCGCCGGGACGGTGTCGGCCCGTCCGGTTCGGACGATCTTCCCCCCGCCACGTGCAGCGGGGCGATGAGCAGGATCCGGCTACTCGGAGGGATGGTGCTCAACAACAGGCCCACCCGGATGGTGACAGGATTAGCCGGTGTCGTCGCCGCCGGGGCGGGCACCGGCGCCTTCGGCGTCTTCTACGGCAGCATCGCCTCCCTGGCGGTGGCACTACATCCGATGCGGTTGCTGCTGATCGGCGTGCTGGGTGTCCTCACGCTGGTGTCCTGGCTGATTCTGCGCAACGGGATGTGGACCCGTTCCGATGACGAATTCGGACCGGGTCATCGGCGGATGGACAACGCGGCCACCGTGCTGACGGTCGGCGTCGGTGTGGGAATCATGTTCCTCGCCCTGCTGGTGGCGATGTTCGTGCTGGCCATCGTGGTGTTGGACGCTGGCTACCTCGAGACCCAGCTCGGGCGGGCCGTCAGTGTTTCGGACTACTTCCGCCTGGCGTGGCTGTCCACCTGCCTCGGGGCGTTCGCCGGCGCGCTGGGGTCGAACTTCGACGACGAGGACGTGGTCCGCGCGGCCACCTACAGTCTCCGGTGGCACGAACGCCGCACGATGTTCGACGACTATCAGCGGCGAGCCGGCGAGCGTCGGGAGCAGCGGGAGCGCCAGCGGATCGAGTCCGAGAACTCCGAGGACTCCGGGAACTCCGAGGGCCCCGGGAACTCCGAGGACTCCGGGAACTCCGAGGACGACGCGAACGGCGCCGGGGGGACGTCCACGGTGGAGGATGACCGCCCGAGAGGGTAGACAAGTCACATGACAGCCGCCCCGACCCAGATCGCGTCCCCGGCCTCCG
>NZ_JADDKI010000350.1:0-19520 GCF_015356725.1 Dietzia sp. SYD-A1 | reverse complement strand
GGGCGCGCGAGCTCAGGCGGCGCGGCCGAGGATCAGCTGAGGCGCTCGAGCACCATCGCCATGCCCTGGCCACCGCCGACGCACATGGTCTCCACGCCAAACTGCTTGTCCGCCGCCTGCAGGTTGTTGATGAGCGAGGCGGTGATGCGGGCGCCGGTCATGCCGAACGGGTGGCCCAGCGCGATCGCGCCACCGTTGATGTTCAGCTTGTCCTCGTCGATCCCGAGCTCGCGGGCGGAGCCGAGCACCTGGACCGCGAACGCCTCGTTGATCTCGAACAGATCGATGTCGGAGATCGACTTGCCTGCGATCCGCAGCGCGTTCTTGACGGCCTCGACCGGGCCCAGACCCATGATCTCGGGGGACAGGCCCGAGACGCCGGTGGACACCACGCGCGCGAGCGGGGTGAGGCCGAGCTCCTTGGCCTTGGTGTCGCTCATGATGACGAGTGCGGCGGCGCCGTCGTTGAGCGGGCAGCAGTTGCCGGCGGCGATGGTGCCGTCGGGGCGGAACACCGGCTTGAGCTGCGAGATCTTCTCGTAGGTGGTGCCGGGCCGCGGGCCGTCGTCGGTGGAGACCACGGTGCCGTCGGGCATGGTGACCGGGGTGATCTCGTTGGCGAAGTGGCCGTTCTCGACGGCGGCGACCGCGCGGTTCTGCGACCGCACGCCCCAGTGGTCCTGCTCCTCGCGGGTGATGCCGGTAATCTGCGCGACGTTCTCCGCCGTCTGGCCCATGGGGATGTAGACGTCGGGCAACTGGTTGTTCTCACGCGGATCGGTCCACGTGGGGGCGCCGCCCTCGGCGCGGGTGCCGGTCAGGGCCTCGGCGTCGGCGAAGATCGGGTTGTGGGTGTCCGGCCAGTGGTCGGAGGTGCCCTTGGCGAAGTTGGTCACGGTCTCGACACCGGCGGAGATGAACACGTCGCCCTCGCCGGCCTTGATCGCGTGCAGCGCCATGCGGGTGGTCTGCAGCGAGGAGGAGCAGTAGCGGTTGACCGTGGTGCCGGGGACGGTGTCCAGGCCGGCGAGCACGGAGACGACGCGGCCCATGTTGAAGCCCTGCTCGCCGCCCGGCAGGCCACAGCCCAGCATGAGATCGTCGATCTGGGTGGGATCGAGCGACGGCACCTTGTCCAGCGCGGCCTTGACCATCTGGGCGGTGAGGTCATCGGAGCGGATGCCCACGAGGGACCCCTTGTTGGCGCGCCCGATGGGGGAGCGGGCGTACGAGACGATCACGGCTTCCGGCATGGAAAGCTCCTTCGTTGCAGTTGAGTGCTATGTGTGGTCGGTCGGGTGACCGGGGTCCGACTGGTCCCGCGAGGGGCGGGCCAGGCGCAGGATCCGGCTCCGGCGGCGGAGGGTGTCCGCAGCCTCGCGGGCATCGCCAGTGCTCTCTGGGTCGCCGTCCACGTCCTCATTATGCAGGTACGTGTTCTCGTCGGCGTCGTCCGCGTCCTCGTGGGTCCGGACGAAGTCGGTCAGGCGCTTGGTCAGCCTGGCCACGACCGACTCGCGCTGTGTGTGGTCCGGGTCGAGTGCGTCCGACGCGGCGGCGGTCTCCGCGTCGTCGGCGGCGCTCTCCGCGGCCTCCAGCGACTCGGCGGCCTCGTCGGCGTCGTGGGGTACCTGCTCCTCCGGGACCTCGTCCCACACCCCGAGCGCCACGCACACGGCGGGCAGCAGCAGCCCGGCGGCGAGTTCGTAGCCGGCGGAGTTGGGGTGGAAGCGGTCGGGCGAGAACAGGCTCTCACCGCGTTTGTGGAACTCCGGGGCCAGCGCCTCGGCCAGCGAGACTGGCACCCCGCCCGCCCGGCGGACCTGGACCGCCTGAGCCGCGGCCAGGCGCCGGCTGAGGGTGGCCATGACCGATCGCAATGGTTGCGGGACGGGCTTGATGGTCCCGAGGTCGGGGCAGGTGCCCACCACCACGTGGGACCCGCCCCCTCGCAGCGCCTCGACGGCCTCACCCACCCGTCGCGCCGACGGGCCGATCGCGTTGCGGGCCGTGATGTCGTTGCCGCCGATAAGGATCACCGAGATGTCGGGATCGCCGTGTGCGATCTGCATGGCCTCGACCTGGCCCGCGAGACCTTTGGAGGTGGCACCGACGATCGCCTTGATACTCAACCGCACGTTCCACCCCGCCTCCTCCGCCAAGCCGCGGGCGAGGAGGACGCCGGGCAGCTCGCCGGGGGAATCCGCGCCCAGGCCGGCCGCGAGCGAGTCGCCGAAGATCACCATGTGGACATCGCACGTCATGCCGGGGCGCCACGGCTCGGCGGTGACGGCCCCGGGGCGATAGAGGCCGTCGCCGTCGAAGGGGCGGGAGGTGGGTTTGGGGATCACCCGCCGGGCGGTTCTGGCCTGCTGGGCCAGGAGTTCGTACGCGCCCCGGTAGGCGCCGACCGTGCCCACGGCCACCAGAGCGAGGTTGACGACTATCTTGCGCGCCGGATCATCTGCGTCGGTCATCTGGCGTGGCGTCTCCCTCCGGTGCGGTGGCGTGCGGTGCCGCGTGCCGCGAGCTCGCGGGCCTGCTGTGACAGTTCGACGATAGTCCTGCGCGCCTCGGCGGGCCCCATCGAGAGATCGACCGGGTACTCGACGATCGAGATATCGGTGTGCACTATGCGCCGCGGTTGCGGTGCGTCGTCGCGGCGCTGGGCCGGATAGACCAGGAAGGCACGGTCCACCCCGAGTGCGGTGCAGGCCGCGAGCAGGCGGTAGTGCTCGGCGGCGCGGGCCCGGCGGTCGGTGGGATACGTGGGGACGAAGGTGGTGACGGGTCGGCCCTCGACCTCGTATACCAGCCCGGTCCGCACCGAGATGTGGTCGCCTTCCGACTCGGGAGCGCTGTGGCGACCACGCCCATCGGCGGAGGCCTCTCCGGATCCGCCCTCGACCCCGGAGCGCCCCTCCGGCGTGCTCTCCTCGATCCCGGAGTCGAGGTGGACGACCGGGTTGTGCAGCACCCGGCCCCCACAGCCGTCGAGGGCCGCGGTCAGTTCGGCCTCGACGAAACGCTCGAACAGCTCCGGCATCTCGGTGACGAACGCGGCCGACGCCGCGTGACCGTCCTCCACCTCGACGGAGATGCGGCGCACGATCCGGTCGGCCAGGGCGAGCGCGTTCTGGAACCGGGCGTTGAGACGGGTCCGCGTCCAGGCGGGGACCGGGGCGCCCTGGCCGATGAGCGTGGCGTCCGCGAGCCGCGCGTCCACCATCGCCAACCGTCGCCGGGTGGCGTCGGGCAGGTCGGGCAGGAACTGCAGACGGTGCGCGGCCGTGCGCAGGATGCGGTTCTCGGCGATGTCCGGGGTGAACTCCGAGTAGGTGACCTCCAGGGGGATGGTCATTCCCGGGTGGCGGCGGATCTGGTCCCCCAGGCGGATCCGTCCGCGCACGGTGGTCAGTGCCTCGTCGACCCTGCGGTACCCGCGCAGCAGCCCCGACGACAGGGCCTGATGCGCCAACGCGGCCATGGATTCGGCCACGGAGACCCACAGCTCGTCGTCGTCCCTCGCCTGGACGGCGGACGGGAGGAACGCCGACTCGGCCGCGTGGTCGAGCAGGAAGAACAACTGCGTCAGGCCGAGGTTGGCCGCGGGCAGGACCCTGACGGCCAGGCCCTCGACGCGGACCGAGCCGACGCTGCCGCACGGGATCAGCCGCCAGGTGTCGCGGCCGGCGGGCAGTACCTCGACCAACCCGGTCTGCGACAGGTGCTGAGCGCCCTCCCAGCTCAGGGTGACGAGCCGGCCGCGTCTGTCGAACTCGTCGAACTCGATGGTCTCCGACGCCGCGGAGCCCGCCGAGGGGGAGGTCACGCCCGGCCGATCTTCCGACGCAGTGTGGCGAGCCCGAAGCGCTCGTGGACCTCGGCTCGCGACAGGCGCCCGTAGTAGTGCTCCTCGAGCAGCGGGAGCAGGTCGTACCGCCAGATCGCCTCGAGCCCGCCCGGGTCGGTGGCCCGGTCCTTCATGAAGTACGACGGACCGATGCGCAGGTCGCGGTCCGAGTCGTCGATCTCCGAGTTGAGCGCCTCCAGCAGTTCGGCGGGCTCGGTGGTCTCGCCGCGGGCCTCGAGGTGCCGCCGCAGCACCCCCGCGACGGGCGGGGTGTCCGGGTGGAGTTCCATGAACGCGAACCGCCGCCGGATGGCCGCGTCGACCATGGCGATCGACCGGTCGGCGGTGTTCATGGTGCCGATGATGAACAGGTTGCGCGGCAGCCGGAACGAGGTGTCGGGACTGTACTGGGGCAGGACCGTGCGGTCGCGGTACTCGAGCAGGAAGTACATCTCGCCGAACACCCGCGCCAGGTCGGCCCGGTTCATCTCGTCGATGATGAGGAAACTCGGGTGCTCCCGGCCGGAATCCGACGTCGCGCGCGCGGCCTGGCGGCGCAGCGGGCCGGCCTGAAGGGCGAAGCCGGGCTGGCCCGATTCGGTGAGGGTGGGACGGTAGCCCTCGAAGAAGTCCTCGTAGGCGTAGCTGGGGTGGAACTGGACGAGCTGCACGCGGCTCGGGTCGTCGGCGCCGGCGAGGAAGCGGGCGAGTTCCTGCGCGAGGTAGGTCTTGCCGGTGCCGGGGGGCCCGTAGAAGACGATCTGTTGCCGCTCCTGCAGGGTGTCCACGATCTCCTGCAGCTCCCTGCGCGGCATGTGCAGGCTGTCGGCGAGCTCGTCGGTGATGTCGGGGAGGGTGGGAACCGTTCCCGCGCCCGGGGCCTCGGCCACCTGGGACTCGGCGGAGTGCCGGCCTGGGTGCATGGCGGCGAGCAGGGCGTCCAGGCCGTCGGTGAGGTCCACGACCGTGCCGGGCTCCCCGATCAACTCGGAGAGCGGGCTGGGGAGGGTGTCCAGGTCGAGCGTGACCGAGTGCCACCTCACCGAGCGCTCGAGTTGCTGGCCACCGTCGTCGACGTAGCCCAGGTCGTCGGTGAGGGTGCCCAGGTGCAGTTTGGCGTCGGCGACCGTGGCCACCACGTCCTGGGGGCTCATCCGGGACAGGAAGGTGTGCAGCTCGGCCGTGAGCTGGAACCGCGCCTGGTAGTCCAGGTGCGGATAGCCCTGCTCGACGGCCTGGGACACCTCGAGCCGACTGGCGTGCGCGGGGATGCGGGGCAGGTGTGAGGCGGGCAGCGCGATCCGGTTCTGCGCGACCCACTGCCCGGCCTGGCCGACGCCGCCACGTCCGGGCCGGACCAGCCACGCGCGGCGGGAGTGGTCGTCGCGGTGGCGCTGCCACTGGTTGGCGATCGCGCCGCGGTACCAGTCGACGGGTTGCCCGAGTTGGGCGGTGAGGGTCTCGGCGATGCGGTGCAGGTCCTGGTCGATGTCCAGCTCGTCGATCCCGGACGGGCCGCCGATCAGTTCGGCGAAGGCGTCGCGGATCCGCGTCTTGTGCTCGTGCTTGACGACCGGCTGGAAGTACCCGGGCCAGGCGAGGTACTGCAGGCTGTAGCGGATGGCCCGCCAGTCCCCGGGCGTCGAGCGGGCGGCGCGCTGGAACTCCCACGGGTCCGTGAGCGCCGCGTCCCGCTCGGCCGACTCCAACTCGGCCCAGTGGACGATGAACGTACACAACCACCGCAGGTGTTCGCGCATCTGGACGTTGAACCCCAGGCCACCGGTCAACGGGCCCTTCTCGCCCAGCGCCTCGTCGAGCGCCTCGGGGATCGTCGGCGCGTCGTCCACCCAGGACAGGACGTCCCGGATCCGCCCCCGCTTGAGGCGCGCGGTGACCGTGGACAGGGGCAGCTGCTGGATGTACAGGAGCTCGGCGGCCAGCAGCACCACCGGACGCGGGGCGCCCTCCAACTGGTCGTGGAGCGCCTGCATCACGGGGGAGCGGGTGGAGCCCCCGGAGTCCTCGTCGGTGTGCTCGTCGGCGTCACCGTCCAGGCGCCGGACCAGCTCCTCCGCGACCTCGGGCGTCCAGGTGTAGAGCTCGTCGTCGAACGGTGACTGCCCGGTGCGCAGCGCCGGTCCCAGGACCTGCTCGGCCGCCGCCTCGATCTTCGGTGCGGGGCCCAGAGGCCTGTCATGGGAACCGTCTGTCACGTGGGACTCCTGCTACGCCGGCGCGGGAACGGGCTGGTCGACCCGGGCCCGATGGACGTCAAGAACCTACCACCGGGCCCGTCGTGGCCGGTCAGCTCTGGTACGGCTCCGCGGTCACGATCGTCACGGAGACGGACTTGCCGTTGGGGGTCGTGTACTCGCGGCTCTCGCCGACCTTCGCGCCCAGGATCGCGCGGCCCAGGGGGGAGTCGGGGGAGTAGATCTCGAGGTCGTCCTTGCCCGAGCCCTCACCGCGGGTGCCCACGAGGAACGTCTCCTTGGTGTCCTCGTCCCCGTTGTAGTACGCGCGGACGACGGAGCCCACCAGCGCGACGCCGGTCTCCGTGGGGGTCTCGCCGACCTGGGCGGTGGCCAGCAGATCGTCGAGCTGCCGGATCCGGGCCTCCTCCTGGCCCTGCTGCTCGCGTGCGGCGTGGTACCCGGCGTTCTCCTTGAGGTCGCCCTCCTCGCGTCGCTCGTTGATCTCGGCCGCGATGACCGGACGGTTGGCGATCAGCGCCTCCTTCTCGGCCATGAGGCGGTCGTACGAATCCTGGGTCAACCAGTAGCCCTGGGTGTCGTTCGCCATGAGAGCGCACTCCAATCTGTTCGTGTGTGTGCTGCTGTACGAAAAACACGGCCCCGCGAAAGGAGCCGTGCTGATAGGACGATGCTAACACAGCGGTGACCTGCTGCGGGGCCGGAGAAGCCCTACCTGCGCAGGTAGTCCGGGATGTCGTCGCCGCAGCCGTAGGCGTCGGCCACGAACGCGCGGGCCGAGGTCGCGATGGACATGTCGACCTGGATCGCGCTGTTCGCGGACGGGGGCACGTAGACCTCCCGCCGGCCGACCTCGCCCTTGGTCTGGTCCTGGGCGCGGACGATGCAGTACGCGGCCGTCCCGGGCTCGTCGCGGGTGACGGTCATCACCACGTCGGTCCGACCGTCGTCGACGACCGTCACGCCGATCACCTCGGCGGAGATCGTGGGGGTGGAGCTGAGCCGGTACCCGGCGACGGCGCCGGCCACCACGAGGGCTCCCACGAGCAGGACCAGGAATCCCGCGACCACCTTGCCCGTCACGCCGGATCCGGTGTCGTCGTACCGCCCGGCCGGCGGGGTCCCTGCCGCCTGCGGCGCCACGTCCGACCTCGGCTCACTCATGGTCCCCAGGGTATCCGGGGGCGGTGGGCGGGCCTCCCCGGGGGCACCGGTGCCCGGTGTGTCCATAGAATGGCCCCTCACGATCAGAATGGGTCATCCCCGATCCCCGAGCTCTGAAGAACGGCAGGTGCGACGATGGCCGGTCTCCGGCTGATGGCGGTGCACGCCCACCCCGACGACGAGGCGTCCAAGGGCTCCGCGACCATGGCCAAGTACGTGGCCCAGGGCGTGACCGTGCTGGTGGAGACGTGCACCGGCGGGGAACGGGGCAGCATCCTCAACCCTGCGATGGACCGCCCCGACGTGGTGGCCGACCTCGTTCGAGTGCGACGCCGGGAGATGGCCCGCGCGGCCGACATCCTGGGCGTCGAGCACCACTGGCTGGGCTACGAGGACTCGGGTCTGCCCGAGGGTGACCCGTTGCCGCCGTTGCCTCCCGGATGTTTCGCCCTTGCCGACGACGACGAGGTCACCCGCTCCCTGGTCGCCCGGATCCGGGAGTTCCGCCCGCACGTGATGATCACCTACGACGAGAACGGCGGGTACCCGCACCCGGATCACCTCAAGGTGCACGCGGCGTCGATGGCCGCCTACGAGGCCGCCGCGGACCCCGCCCGCTATCCGGGGACCGGCGAGCCGTGGGCGGTGGCCAAGGTCTACTACACGCACGGTTTCCCCAAGAGCCGTCTGGAACTGCTCGACGAGGAGTTGTTCGCGCGCGACGGCGTCCGGCACTTCGCCGAGTTCCTCTCCCGCTGGGGAGACCGTCCCGACATCATGGAGCGGGTGACCACCCGGGTGGAGTGCGCCGACTACTTCGAGCAACGCAATTCCGCGCTGTTGGCCCACGCCACGCAGATCGACCCCAACGGCTGGTTCTTCGCGGCCCCGGTCGAGATGCAGCAGCGGGTGTGGCCCACCGAGGAGTTCGAACTCGCGGCAAGCCGGGTGGCCATACCGGCGCGAGCTGAGGGAGAATACGAGTCAGACCTGTTCGAGGGCGTCGACCCGTACGTCCCGCTGCCGGTCGGACCGAGCACAGCGAAGGACCCGCGATGATCACTCTGGGACCGGACGTCCAGATCCTGGCGCACCAGGCGGTGATGGTCTTCGCACAGCACCAGTCGCCGGGCACCCCGGGGTACAACGACCACCCGATGGGGCCGGAGTTCGGCAAGGCCTCGCCGATCGGGATCCCGGTGGTCCTGCTGCTGCTGGTGGCCACCGTGCTGCTGATCCGCAACATGAACAAGCACATCAAGAACCTGCCCGAGACCTTCGACACCGATCATCCCGAGCCCGACCAGCTGGCCGACGAGGGCACGGACCGGGCGGGCGTCGAGGGGGGCGCACCCGCCGACCCTCGCTGATCGTCCCTGCGGCCTACCGCCTCTGAGAGCAGAGAGTGGGTGTACGGCTCGGCCGGATCCCAGATCACGAGCCCGGGCGCCCGGTAGGGTCATGAGCCGTGTCCGCGCCCCCCGCACTTCGTGTTTCCGTCTGCCTCCTGCTCGCCGTCGCCCTCGCCGCCCCGACCCCGGCCGGTGCCCAGACCGTCATAGACGGACCCAGACTCGGGGTCGCGCAGGTGCTCCGGTTTCCTGATCGGAGCGCCGAGGTCGCGGTCCCGATCCCCGTCCCCGAGGGTCTGAGTCCCCGGACGATGAGCACGACGGTGCAGCTCCCGGTGGACCTCGACCGGGGGCATCTCGAGGCGTGGTCAGGTGGCCTGCTACTGGCCCGGGAGGAGCTGAGATCGGACGCCGAGTCCGAGCGTCTCACCATTCCGCTCGATCGCGGGCGGGTGCTCAACGGCGTACTGAACCTCACCCTGCGGACCGTCCTGCACTCCCGCGGGGAGGCCTGTCCGGACTGGGGCGACCGGTCTCTGGAGCTGCGTGACACCGAGGTGGACTTCGCCGGCGAGCCCGAGGCGCCCCGGGTGCTGGCCGACTTCGTCCCCCCGGTCCTGGAACGCGTGGAGATCTACCTCCCGGACGAGCCGACCCACGCCGAGTCGGAGGCCGCTGCCGAGTTGGCGCTCCTCGCGTCATCGAGGTTCGGGCGGACGGGTCTGGAGATCGAGGTGCTCCCTGCGTCGGGGTCCAGGGCTCCGGATGCCCCGCCCTTCACCCGACGGGCGGAGATCCGTGAAGCCGACGAGTCCCGGATCGACCTGACCGACGACGCCGTCCCCACCGTGGTGGTCACAGGCGACTCCGCCGCCCTGGGGCGCCAGATGCGGTCGGTGACGAGCGACCTGTGGTCGCTGGCGGTCACGGGCTCGGCCACACTGGACTCGCCGACCCCGGCGCCCCGCGCGCTGGTGACCGAGGCGACCCTCGACGAACTCGGACCGGGTTCGCGGTCCGCGCGGTCGGTGGGGTCGGTCTCGGCCAGCTTCGGGCTCGACCAGACCAGCCTCGGGCAGGTGACCGGGGACGTGACCGTAGATCTGGTCGGGTCCTATTCGCCGCCACCGTCCGACCGCAGCGGGCTGATCGTGGTGTCGGCCGGTCAGACCGTGCTGGAGTCGTGGACCGCCGATCAGTCCGGGATCATCGACCGCACGGTGACCGTTCCCGCCGGTGCGCTGAACCGGTACACCGACATCACGGTCTCCCTCCAGACCTCCGGCGCGGGCGCGGCCTGTGGAGTCCTGCAACCGTTGACCCTGATCATCGACGGAGCGACCCGGGTCCGTCTGTCCGAACCCGCCTCACCGGCACCGGCCGGGTTCGGGTCCCTCCCGCAGGCGCTCCTACCCCGTCTGCAGGTGGCCACCGGCAGCGGATCGCTGGAGGACACCGCGCGGGCCGTGCGGATCCTCGCCGAACTACAGGCGCTGTCCGCCACGCCGCTGCTGCCCGAATGGGTGAGCCCGGAGACCCTCCTGGACGGCAACGTCCCCGGATTACTGGTGACGTCCGGGTCCGCCCCGTCCGATGTCGACCTGCCCCTGACTCTGACCGGCGGTCGCACACTGGAGGTGGTGGGAGCACAGGACGATCAGCCCGCGACGTTGCGGTTCTACGAGGACGTCGACTTCGCGTCGATGCAGGTGGTCCAGGACGGTGACCGAGCGCTCCTGGTGGCCTCGTCCAGTTCGGGTTCGGCGGAGCTCGACCGCACGCTGGAGTGGTTGGACGACGAGCCGGGTCGATGGTCGATGTTGGCCGGCAACGTCCTGTTCACCGCGCCGGACAGGGAGCCGATCGAACTGTCCACGGTCGAGGCGATCGATGGGGACGCGAGTCAGGAGGAGGAGGGAACCGACGGTGTCCGCACCGCCCTGCTCGTCGGTCTGGTGATCACGCTGGCGGGGGCGGCGGTCGCCGGGCTCGTCTGGGCGGCCTCTCGTCGCCGTCGGGTCCGCCCGCGGCGGTGAAACCCGCCCAGGCTCTCCCCGGGGCTCTCGGCGAGGGAGCGGATCACGTCGCGAGGTGGGCGCTGCTCGTCGTGCTCGCCGCCGCCGGGTTCTGGCGGACGTGGGCGAGGATCGCAGGGGAGGTGACGGCAGGCTCCGGAAGCGAGGTGTTCCTCGCCGCCCCCGTCGGCGCCGTGCTCACCGCCGTGGCCTTGCACCTGAGGCGGCGCCCGGAGTTGCCGATCCACGACCGGCAGAGCGACAAGATCGCGGGGACGATCGTCCTGGCCATCGCGCTGATGATCGAGTGGCTCGTGCTGCCCCGGTACACGGAGACCTATGTGCTGTTGCACCTGGACTTCATCGCCGCCTGGATGTTCCTCCTGGGTGGATCGGTGTTCTTCTTCGGGACGCGCCGCACCTTCCGGTACTGGCCGTCCTGGCTGCTCCTCACCGTCGCGACTCCGGGTGCGTTGCGCCTGGCGGTGTTCGCCTTGGGTGGAGGCTGGGGGGCGGAGGCGGTGGTCATGGTGCTGGTGGTGTCCGTGGGGCCGCTGGCGATCCTCGGGCCGCCGGCACTCCGCCGCCTCCGCGGGGCCGGTGCGGCGGAGGACCGGCGGTCGGGTGGTTCACCCCTGCCCTCGTTGGTGGTCTCTCCACGTGAGGCCTGGCGCAGCGCACCTCTGGTGATCGTCGTGGCCGTGCTCCTCTCCCTCGCGCCGCTGCCGGCGGGGATCGATGAACGACTGTCCCCGGGGCCCGGTGCCCTGAACGGGGCAGGTCAGATCCTCCCCGCGGGATGGGAGGAGGTCGACAGGATCGACTACCCGTGGGCCGAGCGGATGTTCGGGCCGTCAGCCACTCTGGAGCGTCAGATGATCAGGGCGACGCGCGTCCGGGCCGACTGGGACGAGCTCCTGCGCCCCAGGGTGGCGGCGGTGCAGACGTTGACCGTCGGTGATCCGGGGGTTCTCGAGGTGTTCCCGTTGGAGATGATGTTCGATCTCAGTTCGGCACGGATCAGTCCGCCCCGGCCGGTACCACTCAACCGGGGCGTCTCCGCGCGGTACCGGACGGTGATCGACGACGAGAACCTCCTCACCTGGAGCGTGATGTCGTTCGTCTGGACACGGGCGGGGGACAGGATCCAACGTGTCACGCTCATCACCGTGGACAACCACGAGTTCGACGCCGAGTTCCCGCCGGCCGTTCCCGGCTCGCGGTCGTTCTCGCGCCTGCTCAGCCTGGCGCTGCGCGGAGCGGGTGCGGTCACCGACACCAATTCGCAGGAGAAGGATCTCGATATGCTGACCGAGCTCGCGACCGACCTCGTGGAGGCGCAGTGGACGGACGGGTAGATCCGGAGCCGGCGACCCCCGAGACCGCCGACCCGGACGACTTTCGCAGCGAGGCGGCCCTCCACGACGCCGTGCACGGATTGTTCGAACGCGACCCGTCCGCCTCGGCGGCGGTGCCGTTCGTGCCGTGGCAGAAGTGGGCAGGACTCACCGGGGTCGCCGTGGTGGTCCTCGCCCTGGTCGTGGCCACCACCCCGACCCTCATCGCGTTGACGGCGGTGAGTACCGCCGTCTACCTCATCACGCTCGCCGACCGGCTCCTCCTCCTCGGCCGCGGGCTGGCGCGGGAGTCGATCCTGCACGTGGAGGACGACCGCGCCCTGGCCGTGCCGGACTCCGACCTGCCCACGTACTCGGTGCTGGTGCCCGCCTACAACGAGCCGGAGGTGATCGGCGACCTCATCGACGCCGTGAGCTCCATCGACTACCCGGCCGACAAGCTGGAGGTGTTGTTGCTGCTCGAGGCCGACGACGACGTGACGATCGACGCGGCGGAGGCCGCCGGTCTGGGCGAGGTGTGCCGGATCCTGCGGATCCCCCCGGCCGATCCCCGCACCAAGCCCAAGGCGTGCAACTACGCGTTGCACTACGCCACCGGGGAGATCATCACGATCTTCGACGCCGAGGACCGCCCCGATCCCCTCCAACTCCGGCGCGTGGCGGTGGCCTTCGCCGATCTCGACGACGAGGTGGTGTGCGTCCAGGCCAAGCTCGCGTTCCACAACGGGTCGCAGAACATGCTCACGGCGTGGTTCACCGCCGACTACGCGCTGTGGTTCAACTTCCTCCTACCCGGTCTGATGAAGTCCAGCTCGCCCATCCCGCTGGGGGGCACGTCGAACCACATCAAGGCCGACGTGCTGTCCGAGATCGGCGCGTGGGATCCGTACAACGTCACCGAGGACGCCGACCTGGGTGTGCGGATCGCCGCCCGCGGACACCGGACGGCCGTGCTGGACTCCACCACCCTGGAGGAGGCCAACCCTGACCCGATCAACTGGATAAGGCAGCGTTCTCGCTGGTACAAGGGGTACCTGCAGACCTGGCTGGTGCACATGCGTCATCCGGTCACGCTGTGGCGCACCCTCGGCACGGTGAGCATGTTCCGCTTCACGACCCTGCTGGCCGGGACCCCCGTGATCGCCTGCCTCAACATGGTGTTCTGGCTCGTGACCCTGTCCTGGATACTCGGCCAACCGGCCGTCATCGAGCAGGTCTTCCCCGCCTACGTGTACTTCCCCGCGTTGATCTGCCTGGTGCTCGGCAACTCGACGATCCTCTACTCGAACTTCATCGCCTGCCGGGAGACCGGCAACGCGGCGCTGTGGTGGGCGTGTCTGACGGTCCCGCTCTACTGGGTGCTCATGTCGATCGCCGCGATCAAGGGGACCTATCAGCTCTTCGCCAACCCCTCCTACTGGGAGAAGACCGTGCACGGGTTGGCGTCATGACGCGGGTCGGCGTCATGAATCGACCGCTGGTCGGCATCACGCTGGGACCGGCCTCGTGAGATCCCGTCCCGTCGCCGTCTTCTGCGCGTTCACGCTGCTGTACCTGGCGGTGGGGCTCTACCTCTCCCTCGGTGCCAACTACCTGCAGGGCGACGCGTTGAGTCGCGTGGCCGACACGCGGGCCGCGCTGCTGTCCAGAGACCCGCATCTGGCGGCCATCGGCTTCATCTTCACCCCGCTCACCGCGCTCGCCCAGCTCCCGCTCGTCAGTCTGTCCGGGTGGTTCCCGGGTCTCACCAGATGGAGCCTGACCGCGGTGGCGGTGAGCGCGCCGGCGATGGCGGCCGCGGTCACCCAGATCCACGCACTCGCGGGGGAACGCCCGTGCCCGGCCTGGTTCACCTGGGGGGTCACCCTGGTCTTCGGATTGCATCCGATGATCGTGTACTACGGGGCGAACGGCATGAGCGAGGCCCTGTTCGTCTTCTTCGTGGTGTGGGCCGTGCGCCGCCTCGTCCGGTGGATGACCACGGACGACGTCCACGATCTGATGGTGGCCGGCTTCGCGCTGGGGATGTCCTACCTGGCCCGCTACGACGCACTGGCCGCCTCGGGCGCTGCAACCCTCGTCGTCGTGGTGGTGTCATACCGGCGCAGCCGCAGGACCGAGACGGCGATCCTCGACGGCGTGATCCTCGCCGCGCCCACCGCACTGGCGTTCCTCGTGTGGGCGGCGACCAGCTGGCTGGTGACCGGCAGTGCGCTCGCGCAGTTCTCCTCGCGCTACGGCAACGCCGCGATCCTCGAGCAGTCCGGAGGGGGTTCCACCGGGGGGCTGTCGGCCCTCGGGTTCTCGGCGGCCGAGATCGTCGCGCTCGCCCCGGCACTCGGTGTGGTCCTGCTGGTGTGCGTGGTGCTGTCGGTGCGCCGCCGAGATCCTGAACCGCTGGCCGCGGTGGTCCTCGTGGCGGTGCTGGGCTTCGCGGTGTTCACCTACCTGCGCGGCATGACGTTCCCGTTCCTGCGGTTCTACATCAGCGCCATCCCCCTGCTCGTGGTCCTGGCGGTGTTCTGCGTCCCGCGCGGGGGTGTCATGACCACCCGGCGGCCCGGCCCCCGGGCGACCGCGAGAACACAGGACCAGCACGCGGGCGGGCGCCTCGTCGCGACGGGAATGCTCATCCTGCTCGCGGCGGGAGTCCCGTTGAGTGCAGTGGCCATGGCCTCTCCGACACTGTCCCAGGAGCAGCACGCCCTGCACGCCGTGATCCTGCCCGAGTCGGGAGACAGGCCCCCTGAACTCAGGTTGCAACAGGAGGCCATCGTCGCCTCGTTCGACACCGAACGCCGGCTCGCCGACTATCTGGACTCCCTCGGACTCCCCGAGGGGGCGGTCATCATGGACACGGTCCACGGCTTCCCGATCATCGCCTCCACCACCAGGCCCGAACAGTTCGTCATCCCCTCGGATCGCGACTTCGTCGAGATCCTCAACGACCCGGCGGCCAACGGTGTCCAGTTCCTGCTGACGGTGCCCGCCGAGGGTCGTGGCACCTCCGACGCGCTCAACCTCCGCTATCCGACCGTCCACGAGAACGGGGCCCAGCTCGGCAGCCTGGAGTTCGAGGTGGTCAACTCCGGTAGCGACCGCCCGACCTGGAGACTGTGGCGGGTGTACGAGTAGTCCGCGGCGCGCCGCGCACCGGCTGGAAAGGGCCGCGCGGACGGCCGGAACCGCGCCGGACACCGTCGCCGGGATCCGGTGGTGGTCCGGGAACCGTCGACTATTGTCAGCTCATGAAGAACTCTGCCATCGTCGGGGTGCTGGTGCTCGTCCTGACGCTGGCCTGCGCGGCGCCGCCGGATTCACGATCGCAGGCGCAGCCACATCGCGCGACGGTCTCCGGGGGAGAGCTCCACCTCGACGGCCAACCCTGGTGGCCGACCGGCCTCAACGCCTATCAGTTGGCGACGGACTGGAGCGTCAACCGGGGATGCGGCGCGATGGTCGACCTCGACGCGTACTTCGGTTCACTTCCGGACGGTGCCGCCACGCGATTCAACGTCTTTCAACAGCTCGCCGTGAACAAGTTCACCGGGGCCCTGGACTTCGCCCCGATCGACGCGGTCTTCGCCGCCGCGGAGCGCCACGATCAGATGGTGATCCCGGTCCTCGTGGGCCAGGACGGCGCCTGCGAGGACGAGCAGTACAAGGACCGCGACTGGTACCTGGACGGCTGGGAACAACCCACGGCGATGCCACTGAGCTACCGAGACTGGGTCACGACCGCGGTCGAACGGTGGTCGGGCTCGCCGGTGATCGCGGCCTGGGAGCCGATCGGCGAGCCCGAGACCGCGGTATGCGGAACGGCCGACTGCCACTGGCAGTACCGGACCTGCCCGGCGGACTCCGCGCAGGTTCTGCGTGAGTGGACCGACGAGGTCGGGCAGCTGATCCGGGACCGCGACCCCGGCCGACTCATCACCGCCGGCCTCCTGGGCGGGGACCAGTGCGGGCTGGTGGCCGATGGGTACAGACTCATCGCCGAATCCCCGTACGTCGACGTGCTCCAGTATCACGACTACGACAACGCGGGATTCTTGCCACTGCGCCTCGCGCAGACCGACAAGCCGCTGGTGGTCACCGAGCTCGGGATCGCTGCGGGGTCCTGCCTGGCCCTCGAGGATCGTGCGGTCCTCATCGGGGAGCGCATCGACGACTACGAGGCAATGGGTGCGGCAGGGGCCATGCTGTGGGCGTTCGTCCCGGACCCCAGGCCGGGCGAGTGCACGTACGACATCGGCCCGGAGGACCCCATCAGGGCGCTACCCCAGATCGCACGGAACTAGCTCGTCCGCCCCGGGTCAGGTCGCCCCACCGAGCAGATCGCCCATCGGGACGAAGTCGCCGAACTCGTCGTCGTCGTTCCTCCGGCCCCGGCCCGCATCCGAACGGGTCGGCGCCACCGCACCGGGGGCGACACCGGCGAACCGCAGCATGTAGTCGGCCAGTTCCGTGCCGACGCGCTGCGCGCGCGTGGACAGCGACTCGCCCTCGCCACCCGGGGCGACCGCCCCGAAATCCTCGGACGCCGCGAACACCGAGGTCGGCACCACGTCGGCCTTGAGATAGGCGAACATCGGTCGCAGTGCGAAGTCGATCGCCAGCGAGTGCCGGACGGTGCCACCGGTCGCCCCCAACGCCACCGGGACGCCCGCCAGCGTTCCGGGGTCGATGACGTCGAAGAAGGACTTGAAGAGGCCCGAGAACGACTGGTTGTAGGTAGGCGTCACCGCGATCACCCCGTCCGCTCGGCCGATCTCCTCGAGGGCCGCGCGCAAGGTGTCACCGGGGAACCGGGTGAGCGTGGCGTCGACGACCTCGTGGGCGAGCCCCCGGACCTCAAGAACCGCCACGTCGACGTCCTGACCGTGACGCGTCAGGGCCTCACGGGTGGCCGAGGTCAGCCGGTCGGCCAGCATCCTGGTACTCGACGGCACCGAGGTGCCAGCCGAGACCACGACCAGCCGCAGCGGGCGGGCGTCGGGCGAGTGAGTGGGGGTCACTTGCTGCTCCTTCCGGCCGGTGCCTGCGCGAGACGGGACTCGGTGCGACGGGCGCGCGCCAGGGACTGCTCTTGCGCGCGCTGTCCGCCCTCGACCGTCAGGCCGGTCCAGTTGTCCCCGGTGCCGAACCGGTAGGCGTCCGAGTAGGCGGGCTCGCCCTCGGCGGCCAGTGCGGCGTCGCGTGCTGCGACCCGGGCTGCGTGGGTCGGTCCGTCCGGCACGTGGGCCGGCCGCTTCGCGTCGAGTTCCCGGCGCAGGACCGGCACGATCTCGGTGCCGAGGATCTCGATCTGCTCCATGACGGTCTTGCGGGGCAGTCCGGCGTGATCGATGAGGAACATCTGGCGTTGGTAGTCGCCGACGTGCTCGCGCATGGTCAGGTAGCGGTCGATGACCTGCTGCGGGGAGCCCACGGTCAGCGGGGTCTGGGCGGTGAAGTCCTCGAGCGACGGGCCGTGGCCGTACACCGGTGCGTTGTCGAAGTAGGGGCGGAACTCGTCCACGGCGTCCTGGCTGTTGGGGCGTGCGAAGAACTGACCGCCCAGGCCCACGATCGCCTGATCCGCGGAACCGTGGCCATAGTGCTCGTAGCGGCGGCGGTAGAGCTCGACCATCTGCTTGGTGTGGCTGATCGGCCAGAAGATGTTGTTGTGGAAGAACCCGTCACCGTAGTAGGCGGCCTGCTCCGCGATCTGCGGCGAGCGTATCGACCCGTGCCAGACGAAGGGTGCGACCCCGTCGAGGGGGCGCGGGGTGGAGGTGAACTGCTGGAGGGCGGTCCGGAACTTGCCCTCCCACTCCACCACGTCCTCGTGCCACAGGCGGTGGAGCAACTCGTAGTTCTCTATCGCCAGCGGCAGTCCCTGCCGGATGTCCTGGCCGAACCACGGGTAGACCGGTCCGGTGTTGCCACGCCCCATCGTCAGGTCGACCCGGCCCCCGGCCAGGTGCTGGAGCATGGCGTAATCCTCGGCGATCTTCACCGGGTCATTGGTGGTGATGAGCGTCGTGGCGGTGGACAGGATGATGTCCGAGGTCTGCCCCGCGATGTAGCCGAGGGTGGTGGTGGGGGAGGACGTTACGAAGGGCGGGTTGTGGTGCTCTCCCAGCGCGAAGACGTCCAGGCCCACCTGCTCGGCCTGAATCGCGTACTCGACTATCGCTTCGAGGCGCTCGTGCTCGGTGGCCACCTGCCCGGTGTGCGGGTCAGGGGTGATGTCGGCGATGGAGAAGATCCCGAACTGCATGATCGCGAGCCTTTCAGTCTGTTGGGGCGTTCCCTCTGGTTGATGAGTTCCATCCTAACTTGCTGACATGTCAAACAACAGGGGGGTGCCGAGTATTCCGTATCACTCGCGGGGCTTGACGAATCGCGCGTTCCGCCACGAGGTGGGGCGTCGGGGTGTGAGGATTCGACGACTGTCAACAGGAGGCGCCGTGACCGAGTGGATCGTTCGAAGGTGGGTCCGTTTCGGCCACGACAGGCTCTACGCCGCGACCCCGGGCGGAACCGACCTGGGATACCTCGATCTCGCCACCGGCCGCTACCACTCCGACGACCTCAGCAACCTGCCGCTGTTGCGCAAGGCGATCGAGGACCACATGGGCGCCCGGCGGCACGGCGGGTCGGTACGAGAGCCGAACCGGCAACCTCAGGGGAACGCTTCGCCGACGGCGTCTCCAGCCGGGACCCCGGTGGCGCCACCGACGCTCCCGACACCGCTTTCCCCGACACCGCTGGCACAGTCGCCGGGGCCGGTCGCGGCGACTGCCCCGGTTCCGCCTCCGGCCACAGCGCCGCCCCTGACCACAGCGCCGTCAACCCGATCCGGGCTGAGGTGGCACGATCTTTCGGACACTCGTGCGGGGGCGGCCGCCCGCGAGCGGGCACTCGCCGAACGGGAGGCGCAGGGGATGGTGCGCCACATGTTCGCCCGGGTCTTCGATGCGAAGACGGACGAGCGCGCGTGGCGCATCGGTGCGGATGGTGAGCAGGCGGTCGGTGATCAGCTGGCCGCACTGGATGCTCGGTGGAGAATCCTGCACGCCGTGCGCGTGGGGGAGCGGGGTGCCGATATCGACCACGTGGTGATCGGACCGGGCGGCGTGTTCACCGTGAACTCCAAGAATCACCCCAAAGCCTCGATCTGGGTGGGCGGCGACACCTTCATGGTCAATGGCAGTCGGGTTCCGTACATCCGCAACAGTCGGCATGAGGCGAGGCGCGCATCCCGTCTGCTGGCGGAGCATGTCGGCTTCCCGGTGCCGGTCACCGGGGTGATCGCGGTGGTGGGAGCGCGCCGGGGATTCACCGTGAAGAACCAGCCGATAGATGGCGCTGTGACGGTGGTGACCAGGCGCGGCATCAGGCGATATCTCACATCGCAGCCGCAGCGACTGGGATTGCGCGAGATCGACGCGATCCACGAGGTCGCCAGACGATCCACGACATGGCATCGCTGAACCCGAGCAGGACCCTGTCAGGCGGGGTGGGGGCGGTGGGCGCCGGGTGGGTTGGTGAGGTGTCCGTCGTCGGTGATGAGG
>NZ_JADDKI010000349.1:0-4084 GCF_015356725.1 Dietzia sp. SYD-A1 | reverse complement strand
CCCAAGCCTAGTCGGCCGAGCGGGCCCTCCCCGGCGGCCGCCCCCGCCCCGGCGGGACCGGACCGGAACGCACCGGTGCGACCAGGTCTGCGGCAGCGGGCCGCGTGAGGTGTGCCAGACTGTTACCGACCCGGTCAGGGTCGTTCCCCCGTGGTGTAATCGGCAACACTTCTGATTTTGGTTCAGACATTCCAGGTTCGAGTCCTGGCGGGGGAGCCGAGTCAGCGGCCCGGCCCGGGCCACGAGGCAGCGTGGAGTCCCGGGCGCGGAGTCCTACCCGGCCGAAGTTCTCGGCCAGCTGTTCGACGTCCTCTGATCGACCAGGCTCGTCAGCGTCGTGGCCAGGAGACCGGTGATCTCCTGCGGGCCCACCTCCAGCACGCCGTCGAGCCATCCACGGACCAGCTCGGACGCCCCCGCCATCACCACGACGGCGATGACGTCAGCCGACGCCTTGTCGAGCGGCTCGCCGAGCTCGGTGGACTGCTCGACCAGCGCGTCCGCCGCCCGATGGACGAATCGCCGACGGGACTCGACCACAGCAGGCGTGTCGGACAGGAGAAACCGTCCCCGACGGACGTCGTTCGCGATCGACTCGACGATGGCCCCCACGGCGGCATGCGCGCGAGCGTAGACGTCGTGCGGGGCTGACACGAGCGCCACCGTCGCCCGCGTCACGAGGTCGGCCGCGATGGTGTCGTAGACGGAGATGATCAGGTCGTCGGTGTCGCGGAAGTGGTCGTAGAAGAAGCGAGGTCCCACTCCGGCCGTCGCCGAGATTCGGCGGACCGTCGCGGCAGAGGGCCCCTCGGTGGCGATCACATCGATGATCGCCTCCTCGAACCGCCGGCGCCGCTGCACCCGGCGCTCCTCGGGTTCCATACCCGCGTACGTGCGCGGGCCCTCACGTGGTGACACGGGTCAAGGATGGCACAGGGCCGGGGAATCGCCCAATTCCGGAATCAGGTGTTTACTAATTGGGTGTGTTCGTGCCATGGTGGTCCGACCACACCCAGGAGGAGATCGATGACGCACGCCCCGTCGACACCACGAACGATTCCGACGCCTCGTCTCCACGACAGGGACGCTCGGGTCGAGACACCCTCGATCCTCCAGCGGGGTGTCCTCCGCGGGATCATGTCGTTGATGGCCGGGGACTCGGTCCGGCCGACCGAGGCCCAGGTGCAGGCGTTCACCAAGCTCATGCACACCTGCGACCCCGTGGCCGACGAGGTGGTTGCCGCCATCCACGGCGGGGGCGGCGCGACACTGCGAGGCCAGGTCGAACAGGCCCTCGAGGAGGGCATCGAGACAGTGACGGATCCGCACCCGGCGGTCGCGGCGTTCATCGCGAGCATCGACGACGTGCCCTACTGGGTGGACTACGACAAGCTGGACCTGGCGGCACAGGCGATCGCGCGCACGCCGACGCACACGCTGACCGCGCTCACCGCCGGGATCGCGTTCCCCGCCAGCTACGTCTCACCCCGCGTGAACGACGTGCTGCTGCGCGGAGGGGAACTGGCCGACCGGACCGCGGCACGGATCACCGAAACCGTCTCGTGGTCGATCGACTGCGCCGCGCCGGGAGGGATGGAGCGGTTCGGCGAGGGGACCAAGAACACCGCCCGGGTCCGCCTGGTCCATGCCTACATCCGCGCCGGTATCGAGCACGGCGGGGACTGGAACCCCGACACCCACGGTAAGCCGGTCAACCAACTGCACTACTGCGTGACGATGGTTCCGATCATCGGTGTGGCGCTGGGGGCGATGGCCGCCGGGCACTGGTACTCCCGACGCGAACGTGACGCGATCATCCATCTGTACCGCTACATCTCGCACTCGATGGGCGTGGTTCCCGAACTGCAGGTGACGTCCATCGACGATCTCCTGCGCCTGACGTGGCTGGCGGCCTGGGCGGAGGTCGATCCGGACGAGTCGTCCACGTCGCTCACCGAGTCGACCCTCGCGGCCGCTCCCCTGCTCTACGGTCGCCGGGTCCGGGACTCACGCATTCCCGGCCTGGACGGACTGCTCTCCCGGGTCCACTCCGACCTGGCGCGCCTGTCACTGGGATCGGAGTACGCGGACGCCGTCGGCATCCCCCGCCTGAGCCCGGCGGTCGCTCTCCTGCCGCTCATCGCCGCCCGCAACCTTGTCGCCGATCGGGCACAGGTGGCCCTGCCCGGTGGACCCGTGCGAGCCGCTCGGCGCGGCCATCGGCGACGCGTGCGCGCGATCGAGGACGTCAAGCGCCGTGTCGAGGCGCGCCGTCACGACCGCACCCCGTCGCCCGCACCGGCCTAGCCTCCACCGGACATGACGAGCGCCAGGACGAGCACCAGGATCGCCGCGATCGCCAGGACGGCGAGCAGGGGCTGACGGCGGTTGCGGGGGGTGCGGACCTCCTCCTCGCCCTGACGGGTGACGGACTGGGGGTCGGGCTCGTTGATCCCGGTCATGTGAACCTCTCCTCTTCGATTCGGGCGTACTCCTCCAGCAGTACCAACCCGTGGTGTCCGTCGTCCCCCTCTGCCCGGAGTCCCTCGCGCATCGAACCCAGCATCTCCCGGCCGTGGGGGAAGGGGGGCAGCAGCGGCACATCCGGATCGGTGACCGCCTCGATCACCGTGGGCCGGTCCGCGGTGAAGGCCTCCTCGAGCGCCGCGTCGAGTTGCCGGCCGTCCTCGACGCGGACGCCCCGCAGACCCAGGAGCCTGGCGTAGCCGGCCATGTCGAACGCCGGGACGTCCTGCGACGGCGCGAACCGCGGGGCCGACTCGGTCTCCCGCTGCTCCCAGCTCACCTCGGCCAGGTCGCCGTTGCACAGCACCACCACGACCATCGTGGGGTCGGCCCATCCGGGCCACGCCTCGGAGACGGTGATCAACTCGTTGATCCCCAGCATCTGCACGGCCCCGTCACCCGCCAGCACCACGACCGGCCGGGCCGGGGCCGTGGCCTTGGCGGCGATCGCATACGGGATGCCGCACCCCATCGACGCCAGCGTGGACGACAGGTGGGCCGGTACCGACGTGGGCAGGTCCATCTGCCGGACGTAGTGGTACACCGAACTGCCCACGTCCACGGCGAGCCGGGAATCGTGCGGCATGTGACGGCACAGCCGACGGGCCACCAGCTCCGGGTTGAGGCCACGGGCCGGGACCTCGGCGCGCTCGCGGGAGATCTCCCGCCACTGCCCGACCCACGTCTCCACCTCTTTGCGCCACGTCGACCGATCGCGCTCGCCCACGCGCTCGGTCAGGGCACGCAACGCCGCCGCCGAGTCCCCGACCATCCCCACCTCGACCGGGTAGCGGTTGGCCAGGTGCGCGGGGTCGAGGTCGATCTGCACGGCCCGCGCCTGCCCGGGCCGCGGGTAGAACTCGGTCCAGGGGTCGTTCGATCCGACTATCAGGAGGGTGTCGCAGTTCTGCAGGATGCGGGCGCTCGCCGTGGTCCCCAGGTGGCCCATCGTCCCGCCCACCAGTGGGTGTGACTCGTCGACGTACGGCTTGCCCAGCAGGCTCATCGTCACGCCGGCGTCCAGGCGTTCGGCCAGGGCCATCAGCTCCTGCTGCGCCCCCGCCATGCCGCGCCCGGCCAGGATCGCCACGCGCTCCCCCGCGTCCAGCACCTCGACCGCCCGCGCGACGTCGTCCTCACGCGGGCTGACCACCCCGTGCGTCCACTCGGGCGCGGTCACCACCACGCCGTGTTCTTGGACCCCCTCCTCCTGGCCCTGCTCGCCGGCCAGCTGCGGCGCCGGCGCGGTCTGCACGTCGTGGGGGATGACGACGACGACCGGGGTCCGGTGCGTCAGAGCGGACCGGAAGGCGCGGTCGATCACCATGGGCAGTTGCTCGGCCGACACGACGGTCTGCATGAAGGGGCCGGCCACGTCGGCGAACACACTGCTCAGGTCGATCTCCTGCTGGTAGTCCGAGCCGAGCGCGCTCGTGTGCTGTTGCGCCACCAACGCCACCACCGGGACGCTGTCGAGCTTGGCGTCGTACAGGCCGTTGATCAGGTGTGCGGCGCCCGGGCCCTGGGTGGAGGTGACCACCCCCACCCCGCCCGAGTA
>NZ_JADDKI010000348.1:0-4595 GCF_015356725.1 Dietzia sp. SYD-A1 | reverse complement strand
TCGCCGACGACCCGGCACCGGGGCGGCGAACAACTCCGGCGCCGGGTCGTCGGCGAGGTCGGCCCGGACGAAGTCCAGGACGGCGCGTTCGAGCTCCTCGCCCCACGGCAGGTCGATGCCCTGGGAGACCGACAGGTCCCAGGCGTGGACCGCCAGGTCGAAGGTCTGCTGCGCGAGATAGTGCTCCACCGGCGCCAGACCGTAAGAGAGATGGACCTCCTCGTCGAGCGGGGTTCCACGCCACGAGGCGGCCACCGGGGCGCGCAGGGAGTGCCAGAAGGCCACGAGGTCGGGACCGGTGGCGTCGGAGAGCCGCAGGAGGGGCTCCTCGAGGTCCCCGGCCACCTCGTCGATCGTCCCGCCGGCCAGCAGCCCCGGGACCCACATCTGCTCGTCCACGACGTGGGCCAGCACGTCTCGGGCGGTCCACTGGCTGCACGGCGTGGCCGCATCCCAGTCGGCGATGGTCGGCAGGACCCGGTCGTACAGGTCGACGGCCTGGGACTGCAGGGCGATCCAGTCGGTCATGGGCTCCATCATGCCCCGGCGCGACGGAGTGTTCCGGGCCGGTAGGTCTGGTCAGGGCTTGTCGAACCGCTCGCCCGCGCCCAACCGCTGCAGCCGCATCCACTCGCGCAGGCCGGCCGGGTCCCGCCTGGTCACCAGGAAGTACCAGCCGAAGCGCAGGATCTCCTGGGGGATGAGACGTCGGTTGCCGGGCTGGGTGAGCACATACCCGCGGTTGCGGTAGGTGAAGTGCCGCTTGACCGGGTCGTCGGGGAACTGGGTGTGCATGCGGCCGCCGAGGATCGGCTTGAACTCGTCCGAGCCCTGCGGGTGCAGGTACGCGGTGGTGAGACAGGTGCCGAAGGGCAGCCGGGACCGCACCAGCCGGCGGTGCATCTCCACCTCGTCGCCGCGGATGAACAACCGGAGGTCCGGCACGCCCACGCGGTCCAGGCAGTCCGCGGTGAACAGTGCGCCGTTGAACAGGGAGGCGATGCCGGGCAGGAGATCGGAACCATCCGCGACCGCGGCTGCTGTGTCCGTCGGGCCCACTGCCGCGTCCGTCGGGCCCATTGCCGCGCCCGTCGGGCCCGCCTCCCGGGCGACGCGGCCACCCTTGTCGTCGGCGAACAGTTCGGACCGCCAGCGCCGCCACACCACTCCGCGCCGCAGGGGGAAGGCCAGGCGGTCGGGTTCGGCGAGGTCGCACACGACCGGCGAGACCTCGGCCAGTCCGTGGCGGTCCATGCAGGCCATCAGCGTGGCCAGGACCTCGGGGCCCTCGGGCCTGCCGTCGTCGTCCGCGCACCACACCAGGTCGGCGCCGGTGGCCAGGGCGTGGAGCATGCCCAGCGCGAATCCGCCGGCGCCACCGAGGTTGTGCTTCGAGCCCAGGTAGGTGGCCTCGACGGGCTGCGCCTCGACGAGCTCACGCACCGCATTCTCGTCGGCGTTGTCCACCACCACGAGGTGGTCGACGGGCCGGGTCTGCCCGCACACCACCTCGAGCGAGGCGCGGAGCTGCTCGAGCCGTCGGTGGGTGACCACCACGGCCACCACTCGCCGCGAATCGCCCGGCCCCTGCCCGGTTGCGCGCCCGGATCGCTCGCTTCCGGTGGGAGTACGCGCCCCCTCGGGTCCATATCGGGCGCGCGAGCCCGATCCGGGGTCCGAGCCGGGGCCCGCACCCGGGCCGGAGCCGCCCTCAGGCCTCACGCTCCATCCTCTCCATGTAGGCGGCGATGGACCGCCCGGCCTCGGGGCCCTCGTAGGCGGTGACGATCTCCTCGATGCTGCCCCGTTGCCGGATGCGTCCGTGGTCGATCCACATCGCCGAGTCGCACAGCTGGGCCAGGAATTCGTTGGAGTGGGAGGCGAACACCAGCATGCCGGACCGGGAGACCAGGTCCGCCAGCTTGATCCGCGCCTTCTTCATGAACTCGGCGTCCACCGCGCCGATGCCCTCGTCGAGCAGCAGGATCTCCGGGTCGATCGAGGTCACCACGCCCATCGCCAACCGGACGCGCATCCCGGTCGAGTAGGTGCGCAGCGGCATGTCGAGGTAGTCACCGAGCTCGGTGAAGTCGGCGATCTCCTCGACCTTGGCCTTCATCTGCTTGCGGGTCTGGCCCAGGAACAGGCCGCGGATGATGATGTTCTCGTATCCGGTGATCTCCGGATCCATGCCCACGCCGAGGTCGAACACCGGGGCCACGCGTCCCCGGATCCGGGCGGCGCCGCGGGTGGGTTCGTAGATTCCGGACAGCAGCCGCAGCAGCGTGGACTTGCCGGCACCGTTGTGTCCGACCAGCCCGATGCGGTCGCCTTCCCGGAGGGACAGCGTGATGTCTCGCAGGGCCTCGACGACGACGACGTTGGACGAGTTCCGCCCGATCGCGCCGCCGGCGGAGCCGAGGACGGCCTTCTTCAGGGAGCGGGACTTGGCGTCGAAGATCGGGAAGTCCACGCACGCGTCCACGCAGTCGATGGACACGCCGCCGGGGGTCGGGGTGGCGGGGCTCATGGGATGTACCTCCTACACCCAGTACGGGACTCGGGAGCGGAACCGGCGCAGCGCGACAAAGGCGAGGATCAGACCGACGGCCGTGCAGGCCAGGACGATCCACCAGTGGTACGCGGCGACGGGTTGGCCGATCATGGGGGCACGCACGATCTCCAGGTAGTGGTAGAGCGGGTTGAGTTCGGCGATGCGAGCCCGGTCCGCGATCTCCCCGCCCTGTTCGTACAGCGTCTGCGTGGTCCACACGATGGGGGTCATGTAGAACAGCAGCTGCACCAGGGAGTCCAGGAGCGGCGCGATGTCGCGGAATCGGGTGGCGAGGATGCCGAACAGCATGGCCACCCAGACGCCGTTGACCATGAGGACCGCCAGGCCCAGAACGGCCAGTAGCAGGTCCCAGCCCAGCGGGCGCGGGTAGATCAGCATGAGCACGACCCAGATCACCAGGTTGTGGCAGAGGAACAGGAACTGCCGCCACACCAGCCGGTAGACGTGGACGCTCAGCGCGCTCGGCAGTTGTTTGATCAGGCCCTCGTTGGAGATGAAGACCTCCGAGCCCTCCTTGATGCAGCCGGAGATGAATCCCCAGAGGATCAGTCCCACGGTGACGTGGGGGAGGAACTCGGCCAGCGGGATCTGGAACAGGATCGAGTACAGCAGCCCCAGAGCGGTCGCCATGACGCCGGTGGCGATGGTGATCCACAACGGGCCCAGGGTCGAGCGGCGGTAGCGCTGCTTGATGTCCTGCCACCCCAGGGAGAGCCACAACTCCCGCTGACCCAGCCCCTGGCGGAGGTCGGCCACGGCCCGGCGGAAGGTCTGGGAGTCGCTGACGATCTCGCTGCGGACGCGCTCGTCGGGGAGCGTCGCCGAAGCGGGGTCGGGAGTGGGCTGGTCCTGCACGAAGGCGAAGCCTACTAGAGGTGTGGCCGGTGGCAGCCCCGCAGACAGGGCGCGTACACATGAGTCATGACGACCAGCACCCAGATCCAGCTCGTCAGCCGCCCGCGTGGCTGGCCCACCCATGACGACTTCCGCACCGTCGTCGTCGACCTCCCCGACCTCGCCGAGGGCGAGGTGCGCGTGGCCAACGAGTTCCTCTCCGTGGACCCCTACATGCGCGGCCGGATGAACGAGGGCCGCTCGTACATCCCGCCGTTCGAGCTGAACGAGACCATGACCGGTGGAGCCGTCGGGCGGGTGGTGGAGTCCCGCTCCGACGCCCACCCGGTCGGGTCGGTCGTGATGCACGATCTCGGCTGGCGGGACGTCGCGCAGGGCGGCGGCCGACAGTTCCGGGTGGTTCAGGAGATCGAGGGTGTCCCGATCTCCGCGTACCTGGGGATCCTCGGGACCACGGGCCTCACCGCGTATGTGGGCCTGCTGCACATCGGGCGCTTCCGGGAGGGCGAGTCCGTCTTCGTCTCCGGGGCGGCCGGGTCCGTGGGGTCGGCAGTCGGTCAGATCGCCCGACTCATGGGCGCATCGAAGGTCGTCGGTTCGGCCGGGAGCGCCGAGAAGGTCGACAAGGCCATCAGCGACTACGGGTTCGACTCCGCGCTCAACTACCGTGAAGGCCCGGTCCGCACGCTCCTGCGCGAGCACTTCGGCAGCGCCGACGGCGAGGGTATCGACGTGTACTTCGACAACGTCGGTGGCGACCACCTCGAGGCCGCACTGGACCTGATGAACGATGACGGTCGGCTGGCCCTGTGCGGGGCGATCAGTTCGTACAACGCCACCGAGCGTTCGCCGGGCCCGGACAACCTCTGGCACGCCATCACCCGCGGGCTGACCCTCCAGGGTTTCACCGTCAACAAGTACATGCACCTGTTCAAGGAGTTCGCGGAGAAGGTCGGTCCGTGGGTGGCCTCGGGCGAGATCGTCTTCGACGAGACGGTCGTCGAGGGCATCGACAACTCGGTCGACGCGTTCCTCGACCTCATGCGCGGGGCCAACGTCGGGAAGATGCTCGTCAAGATCTGATCCGAGGGGTCGGCCCGACCGCGGTGCCGCCGTGGGGCAGGGTGGACGCATGACGTCGACTCGCCGAGCCGCGCCCACCTCC
>NZ_JADDKI010000347.1:0-2672 GCF_015356725.1 Dietzia sp. SYD-A1 | reverse complement strand
GTCGTAGGCTGGCCCCCGTGGACCAGGCCGACTCCCGCTACCGGCGACCCGGCCCCCCGCCGGGGCCGGAGGACCCCACCGGCCGAGAGGCGCTGCGGCGTCGCCGGGTGGTGGACTTCGCCCTGCGGCGTCGAGGGGTGTTGGCGGATCTCCGCGAGGGCGTCTCGGCACTGCGGGAGGTGTGCGACGCGGACGTCTATCTCCTGCGTGCGGCCGGGTTCCACGGCGTGGAGACCGAGACCGTGTGCCCGGTGTGCCGCAAGGAGAACCTCACCGAGGTGTCGTGGGTGTTCGGCGACGACCTGGGTTCCGCCTCCGGCTCGGCCCGGAGCGCTGATGAGATCGAACAGCTGGCGCTGACCCACGACGCGTTCACCGTCCACGTGGTGGAGGTGTGCCGCAGTTGCTCGTGGAACCACCTGATCGAATCCTATGAGGTGGGTCTCGCCTCGGGCGAGGGCAGGCGCGTGCGCCGGGCCGCGAGGGACCTACGCCGACACCGCTGATCGCCCACCGCCGACACCGCAGCTCGCCCTCCGTGAGCACCGCAAGGTGCCGTGCCCGGGTGCACTGGATTCCGGGTGGAGCGCGATTTCGTACACAATGGACCCCGATGCACCGTCAGCGGGGGTCGCCCGTGCCGGTCGTAGCTGTTCGCAGGAGGGTGGAAGATGTCGCAGAGTGACAGGACGCGCGGGGGATCCGACGGGGGTCGGGACGACTCCGCGCACCGGCGCGGCTGGTTTCGACGCCACCCGGCCTGGACGACGCTGATCCTCGTCGTCGTCGTCCTCCTGGTGATCCCGCTCGTGATCGTCGGGGTGGTCTACAACCGCACCGAGATCCCCCGCCCGGGCAGCGTGGCCACCAACCAGATCTCCGAGATCTACACCAACGACGGCTCGACCATGATCGGACGCATCGTCCCGCCGGAGGGCAACCGGACCCTGGTGGAGGTCGACGCGATCCCCGTGCACGTGCGCAACGCCGTGATCGCCGCGGAGGACCGCAGCTTCTACACCAACGAGGGGTACGACCCCACGGGCATCGGGCGCGCGGTGATCGGGCAGATCACCGGTGAGTCCAGCGCCGGCGGTGGTTCGACCATCACCCAGCAGTACGTCAAGAACACCATGGTCGGTGACGCTCCCACCTACGAGCGCAAGGCCAAGGAGATCATCATCGCGGCCAAGATGACCAACGAGTGGTCCAAGGACCAGATCCTCGGGGCCTACCTCAACACCATCTATTTCGGCCGCGGGGCCTACGGGATCGCCGCCGCCTCCACCGCGTACTTCAACAAGCCGGTCGAGAACCTCACCATCGAGGAGGGCGCGCTGCTCGCCGGCGTCATCCAGTCCCCCTCCGCCCTGGATCCGCTCAACAACGCCGTGGCCTCCGAGAACCGCTGGAACTACGTGATGGACGGCATGCGGGACATGGGAGCCATCGACGCCCAGCAGCGTGGCGCGGCGGTGTTCCCCCAGGTCGTCGAGGATCCCCAGGCGGTGGACCAGAACGTGGGCGACCCCACCAACGGGGCCATCCGGCGCCAGGTGTTGGCCGAACTGGCGATGGCCGGCCTCGACGAGCAGATGCTCAACACCCGCGGGCTCAGGATCACCACCACCATCGACCCCGCGACCCAGGAGGCGGTGGTCCAGGCCGCCCGCAGCAACATGCAGGGCGAGCGGCCGGAGAACCGCACCGCGGTGGTCTCGATCGACCCCCGCACGGGCGGCGTGATCGGCTACTACGGCGGAGAGGACGCCGAGGGCTGGGACTACGCCAACGCCCCGTTGCAGACCGGCTCGACCTTCAAGATCTTCGGCGTGGCGGCCGCCCTCGAGCAGGGCATCGGTCTGGGCACCCAGATCTCCTCGGCGCCGGTGACCACCGGCAACGTCACCGTCACCAACGTCGACGGCCAGTCCTGCGGGTCGTGCTCGGTGTCCCTGGCGCTGAAGATGTCCCTCAACACCTCGTTCATCCGCCTGCAGCGGATGCTGGAGAACGGGGCCAACGACGTGCGGGACATGGCCCACCGCGCGGGCGTCGCCAAGGAGATCCCCGGACTGCCGTGGGAGACGCTCACCGAGCAGGGCGAGGACCCCTATGACGGCCTGATCCTGGGCCAGTACCCGATCCGGGTGCGCGACATGGCCACGGGCCTGGCCACGTTCGCGGCCGAGGGGGTCCACCGGCCCACCCACTTCATCGAGAAGGTCGAGACGGCCGACGGCGAGGTCCTCCTGGACAATTCGGAGCCCGAGGGGGAGCGGGTGGTGGACGCCGACGTGGCCAACAACCTCACCTCCGCGATGGAACCGATCGCCGCCTACTCCAACGGCCACTCGCTGGCCGGTGGCCGCCCCTCCGCGGCCAAGTCCGGCACCACCCAGCTCGGCGACACCGGCTACAACAAGGACGCGTGGTTCGTGGGGTACACCCCGTCCATCGCCACCGCGGTGTGGGTGGGGACCGACGACAACCAGCCCCTGCTCAACGCGTGGGGCGGCACGATGTACGGGTCCGGACTGCCCGCGGACATCTGGAAGTCCGCGATGGACGGCGCCCTGTCCGGCACGGAGTGGGAGAGCTTCCCGACCCCGGGGTACATCGGCGGACAGGCCGGCGCGTCCCAGTGGGAGTCCGCCGATGTACCCCGGGGT
>NZ_JADDKI010000346.1:0-2732 GCF_015356725.1 Dietzia sp. SYD-A1 | reverse complement strand
CCGTCGTGGCCGGTCTGCCCGTCCCCGCCCGGCCCCCGCGCGTGGCCCTGACCCCCGTTCACGGGGTGGGCGGCGAGATCTGCCGACGCGTCCTGGCCGGGATCGGGATCGACGACGTGACCCTGGTGCCCGAGCAGGAGCACCCGGATCCGGACTTCCCCACCGTCGAGTCGCCCAATCCGGAGCGGCCGGCCACCACCCTGCGCCTTCGACGGGTCGCGGAGGAGATCGGTGCGGATGTCGCGCTGGCGCTCGATCCGGACGCGGACCGGTGCGCGATGGGCTACCGGACCCCGGACGGGCGGTGGCGGATGCTCGACGGCGACGACACCGGCGGGCTGCTCGCCGACCACCTGCTGACCACCCCGCTCCCCGGATCGGTCCGGGCACCGGGCTCGGGGCCAGGCGTCCCGGTCGTGGCCTCCACCCTCGTGTCGTCGAGACTGCCCTCGCTCCTCGTCCCGGCCCGCGGGGGCCGGCACGTGGAGACGCTCACCGGGTTCAAATGGCTGGTCCGCGCGGCCGATCACCTGCTCTACGCGTACGAGGAGGCGATCGGCCACTGTGTGCTCCCTGAGGTGGTGGCGGACAAGGACGGCATCTCCGCGGCCGGCGCGTGGTGCGCGACGGTCGGGTCGGCCGGGCGGTCGGTCGGTGCGGGGCTCGACGCGCTCGCCGAGGAGTTCGGTGCGCACCTCCGGCACAACGTCGCCCATCCACTCGCCCCCGGTGCCGAGCCCCGCTCGGAGCTCCGTCGCGTGGCCGAACGGCTGGGCGCGACCGGGTCCGTATCACCTGTGGACGGTTCGGCGGGACTCCGTGTCGTGACCGAGGGTGCACGGGCGGTGATCCGCCCGTCGGGCACCGAGCCCCTGCTCAAGACCTACGTCGAGGCGTGGACGACCCCACGTCCGTCGACGTCCGACCGGGAGGATGCCGGACGACGGCTGACCGCTCTGGCCGATCGCGTCGCCGCCGCCCTCACCTCCTGAGGGTCGGAGGGCTGGGTCAGCGGGGGCCGAACAGGCGATCGCCCGCGTCTCCGAGCCCGGGGACGATGAAGGCGTCGTCGTCGAGCCGGTCGTCGACGGTCGCGGTGACGAGCCGCGACGCCAGTCCCGACGCCCGCACGGTCTCGATCCCCTCCGGGGCGCACAGGACGCACACCACGGTGACCCCGGTCGCGCCTCGTTCGGCCAGGGTCTCCAGGGTCGAGACCAGCGACCCCCCGGTTGCGAGCATCGGATCCAACACGACGACGTGCCGTCCGGCGAGGTCGTCCGGAAGGGAGCACAGATAGGAGACCGGGGCGTGCGTCTCCTCGTCGCGCGCCAGTCCCACGAACCCGACCTGCGCGCCCGGGAGCAACCGGGTGGCCGGATCCAGCAGACCCAGCCCCGCCCGCAGGACCGGTACGACGAGCGGGACGCCGTCGACCGCGACACCCGTCGTCTCTGCCACCGGTGTGGTCACGGGGACCTCGGTGGTCGGGATGGAGCGGAAGGCCTCGTAGCAGAGCATGGTGCCGAGAGCGTCCATCGCCGCCCGGAAGCCGGCGGTGTCGGTGACGGAGTCCCTCAGCGTGCGTAGCCGGTCCCCGACCAGCGGGTGGTCCACGACGATGATGTCCATGCCCGACAGGATTCCACAGCGGAGAATTCTCCGACCGGGCGGAACCGGTGCGGGCCCGCGAGGCGTCGAACCCTGTGACGGGACGAGACGGCGACGAGGGGCGAGGGAATGGCGGACGGAGCGATCGACGTCCACGTGGACGGACTGCGGGAGCTGGGTACGGGGTTGACCACGTTGGCGGACGCCCTGGGGGGCGTCCTCGGGGCCGTGGACTCGCTGCCTTTGGACGAGGTGGCCCCCGTGCTCGGACCGGTCGGGGCCGACTTCATGTCCGCCCTGCTCGCCGCCACCGCGCGGCACCGGGAGGTGCTCGCAGGCGTGGCCCGGGTGAGCGATGCCGCCGGGCACCTGGTCCTCGAGACCGGCCGGGTGTACACCGAGTCCGACGTTGGGGGTGCCGAGGCGATCGGTGCGGCGGGGAACGAACTGCCCGGGATCGCAGGTCCGGCCCGGTGATCGCCGACGCGCTGGCCTACGCGGGGCCCATCCGGCAGATCCTCGACCTGCTCTCGGCGGAGGAGTTCGTCCCCGAAGCCGCCCGGGACGTGATGCGACCGGTGGGCGACGGACTGGAGGTGGCCCAGAGGCTCGGACCACCGCTCGAGCGTCTGCTCTCCGAGACGTGGGCCTCCCTCGCCTCCCTCGGCGCCGCGCACTCGGTGGCCGAGATCGGTCGCACGGTGGAGGCGCTCGGCGAGTCCGCTGGCGAGATCGCCAGGGTCACCGCCGTGGCGGCCGATATCGTCGTCCGCGGCACCGTCGAGGTGATCGGCATCGTGCAACAATTCCTCGCCAGGGCGGCCGCGCTGGGGCCCGCTCTGATGACCCCGCCCGGTCAGGTGGCGCTGCTCGGGCTGGCCACGGAGCACCTGGCCCGCGGCATCCAGGTGGCGGAGCGGGTCCAACTCGAACTCACGGGACCGACCCTCGAGATGCGCGCCATCGCCGCGGGAATCCCCGACGCGCCGCGCACGCCCGGGGTGATCGCCGACTCGGGCGCGGGTGGCGCGATCAACGCCTCGACCGCCGCCCACACGGGTTCCGGTCCGGGGTCGCTGGCCGGCCCGGGCCCCGCGTCGGCGGTCGGTGCGGTGTCCCCC
>NZ_JADDKI010000345.1:0-1702 GCF_015356725.1 Dietzia sp. SYD-A1 | reverse complement strand
CCCTGGCCGCGGGCCCGCCGCCCGGCGGATGGCAGGACGTGCGCAGTCCGACCGGGCTGGTCTACTCGGTCCCACCCGACTGGGAGGTGGGCGACCCGTTCGGCGCACCCGCGCCGGGTGACACGGACGTCCCGCAGGACCCGGGGTCGGACTGGGGCTCGGGGTACGTCACCACCGCCAACGCGATCGCCGACCGCGGCTACTGCGCCGCGTCAGGGCTGTCGTTCCGCACCCTGTCCGGCATCAGCACGATGCTCCCGGGCGACGCGCGCGAGCAGGCCGAGTCCGCCTCGCGGGCCATGGCGGACTCGATCGACCGTCGCTTCACCAGGAACGGTGCGGACGTCCCCGTGCCCGAGGCCCGCAGCATCGGCGTCTCGGGGGTTCCCGCCTGGTACGTCTCGCTCCGAGGCGCAGTCCGGCCACCCCGCGACTCCTGCACCCCGCCGACCATCCGGTTCGACACGATCGCGGTGTCGACCAGAGGGACGGACGGATCCCCCGCCTCGATCGTGTTCGTCCTGATGTCCGACGAGGACGAGCCGGGGGTCCAGCCGGAGGCGACGATCGATGCCGTGGTGGCGTCCCTGCGCTACGACAACTCGGTCTGAACCAGGCCGACCCGGCGTTACTCGGACGGCTCAGGCCGCCGTGACCTCCTCGGCCATCGGGGCGCCCGGCACCTCACCGAGCCAACTGCGGTCACCCCGCGCCCAGGCCCACCCGGTCGAGGCCGCGGCCTCGACCTCTCCGAGTGCGAGGGTCCGGCCGACGAGCGGGACCCCGGGCCCGTCGGCCACCTGGATGCGCAGGGCGTCCCCGGCGCGCTCGTATCGGAACCACCGGTCCTCGTCGACGTCCAGCTCGAGCCGGTCCCCCTCCACCTCCAGCGCGCGCACCAGCTGCTCCAACAGTTCGTGCGTCACCCACGGCAGGGTCCCGTGCGGCCGACCGCGCACGGCGTGGTCGGTGATGCCGGCGCCGGCGGTGGTGGGCCGGCGGTGGACGTCGATGTCGATCCGCACGCGCGGATCGGCCACCAGCCCGAGTTCCGGAGTGGTCACCAGCAGTTGGTGGGGGGCCGCGTACCGCATCACCGCGTTGACCACCAGGGGCCGGGTGATCACCCCGGGATGGATCACCACACCGACGCCGTCGATGTGCGGCCGCCGGGTGAGTGCACCGGTCTCACCCACCGCGTCCGCCTCGGGGAAGCGAGTACTGACCTGGTCGCGGAGCTCGAGGAGATCAGCCCGGACGTGGGCGGGGAGATCATCGAGGTGGGCCGCGTCGCGACAGGCCGGATCAGCTGGGGTGACGACGATCACGTAGGTCATGACGGATACTGTACTTCATTCTTGGTTCATCTTCCGTTCATGTTGGTCGCGAGTTGTTCATCTTCGGGCGGTGCGGCCTCCGGCGGGAGCGGGCTCGTACGGCGGGAGCGGGGTCGGACGGCGGAACTAGGCTGGCCCCCATGTCCGCCTCCACTCCGTTCCGGGCCCCACACCCGTCCCTGACCCCACTCGCCGACGCGGTCGTCACGCAGCTCGGTCGCGCCCGCACCGACCTCGCCGAGCTGGTGGCACTGCCGTCGGTTCACGGCTCCGAACCGGAGGCGTGTGCGCGGGCCTGCGAACTGGTCCGCAGGCTGCTCGGCGAGCTGCCGGTGCCCGGCCTCGGTCCGGACGCGGTGGAGGTC
>NZ_JADDKI010000034.1:0-12553 GCF_015356725.1 Dietzia sp. SYD-A1 | reverse complement strand
GTTCTGAGTTCCATGAGTCGCGGGCGGAAGGTCCTCATCGCGCTGGTCGCGGTTCTCGTCCTGCTCATCGCGGCGGTGGTCGCGGCGGGCACCTGGTATCGGCCGATGCTGATGACCGGTACCGGATACGCCGCGCACAACGCCTGCGCGATCCACTTCCTCACCGATCGTGACGACCCGGAGTCCGACCTACCGCCCAACCCGCTGGTGCCGCTGCTGCGAACCAAGATCGACGACTCCAACGGCTGGGCGCACTCCTCCGTCCTGGGCGTGGGCTTTCGCCAGTACGCCTGGGCCTCCGAGTACGGCTGCGCGGTGGGCGATGGCCGCGCCGAGGGTTCCGCGTACAGCTCTCTCGTCCGACCGGCGGAGGACCGCCCGGAGGGCATCGACCTACCGCAGGCCACCGAGGTCCCGGCCGCGGTCGGTGCCGCGCTCGACCGGGCCGCCGACGTCGAGGGCACGCGCGCACTCGTGGCGCTCCACCGCGGCGAGATCCTGGACGAGTGGTACGCGGACGGCTTCGGACCGGACACCCGGCAGCTCGGGTGGTCCATGGCCAAGAGCGTGGCCGCCACCCTGGTCGGGCGGGCGCAGCAGGAGTTCCCCGACGCCGACCTCGACCCGGCGGGCACCGGCCTGCGCTCCGAGTGGACCGACGAGAGGGCGCAGATCTCGCTCGACGACCTGCTGCGCATGACCTCCGGGCTGGAGTGGGACGAGGACTACGACCTCGGCACCCCCATCACCGAGATGCTCTTCGCGGAGCCCGACATGGCGTCCTTCGCCGCCGCCCAGCCGCTCGCCCACGACCCCGGGACGTTCCGCCAGTACTCCTCGGGCACCACCAACATCGTGTGCGACCTGCTCCACGAGCGCACCGGCCTCGGGCCCGAGATGGCCGACGAGTTGCTGTTCGGGCCACTCGGGATGACCAGTGCCGTGCTCGAGGCGGACGCCTCCGGCCGGTCGGTGTGCAGTTCGTATCTGTGGGCCACGCCGCGGGACTGGGCGCGCTTCGGCCAGTTCGCGCTGGATGACGGCGTGGTCGACGGTCGCCGCCTGCTCCCCGCGGGATGGATGGACTACACGACGACCGTCGTCCCGGCCGGCGGGGAGCCCGAACCCTACGGCGCGCAGTGGTGGGTCAACGACGCCGGTGACGGCTCCCCGCTCCGCCTGCCCGGGATTCCCGCCGACGCCTATTGGGCCGCGGGCCACGACGGTCAGTACACCGTGGTGGTCCCCTCCGCCGACCTGGTGGTGGTGCGGACCGGCTTCACCCCCGGAGGGACGATCTACGGGCTCGGCATCGAGGAGCTGGTCGGCGACCTCACCAGGGCTGTGGGCTGACGCGCACGTCCGAGACGAGGCTTCGACGTGGGCCGGCCGTTCGGGCCATGCGAGCCGGGCGGGTTGCTCAGCCCCAGGCCGCCTGGATCCCCGCGCTCGCCCGGTCGATCCGCTCGAGCCGGCTCTCTGTGTAGAGGGCCACCTGGTCCACGATCACGCGCATCCGCGCCGCATCATCCGGAGCCTGGTCCCACAACGGACGCAGGACCGCGTCGAGACCGGCGGGAGCCGAGTGGGCCAGGAACTCGGCCACCCGGTGGATCCTGTCCCGTTGACGGTCCTGACGGGCCCGGTGCCCCGGGTCACTTATCACGTATCGCACGGCCATGGTCTTGAGCATCACCACCTCGGCCTCCACATGCAGGGGCACCTCGAGGTCGGCGCTGTACCGTCCGTGCGGCACCTCGCCGTGTACCTGACGAGTGGTGTGGATCGCGGGCATGACGAACCGCCCGACCAGTTCGCTGGTCAACGCCTTGAGGGCGACGGCACCGGCGAACGTCTCCTCGAACGGCTGGACGGCGCGGACCGCCTCGAGCGCACCGAGACGCGTGGCCGCCTCGCGGAGCTGGTCGGCGTCGGGCCCCCGGAACTCGCGCGCGCCCAACTCGGCCAACGCCGAGACCTCCGACGGATCGGTCAACGACCTCAGGTCCAGCCTGCCGGCCACGATCGCATCCTCCACGTCGTGGACCGAGTAGGCCACGTCGTCGGAGAAGTCCATGATCTGCGCTTCGAGACACCGGGTGTCCCCGGGTGCGCCGCGGCGGATCCAGGCGAGAGTCTCCGCGTCGTCGGGATAGGCGCCGAACTTCCTCGTGCCCTCTCGCGGCAGCCACGGGTACTTGGTGGCCGCGTCCAGCGCGGCGCGGGTGAGGTCCAGGCCGACGCCCCGCCCGTCGGCGTCGACCACCTTGGGCTCCAACCGCGTGAGGATCCGCACCGTCTGGGCGTTGCCCTCGTATCCCCCGAACCCTTTCGCGACCTCGTCGAGAGCGCGCTCGCCGTTGTGGCCGTAGGGCGGGTGCCCGATGTCGTGACTCAACCCCGCCAGATCGGCGAGATCGGGGTCGCAGCCGAGGCCGGCGGCGATACTGCGGGCGATCTGCGCGACCTCGAGCGAGTGGGTGAGTCGGGTCCGTGGTGTGTCCCCGTCCCCGGGCCCGACCACCTGCGTCTTGTCCGCGAGCCGCCGGAGAGCCGCGGAGTGCAGGACCCGTGCGCGATCCCTCTCGAACGGGCTGCGCTCGCTCGCCGTCTCCCGGGGCCGGGCGGGCCCCCCGCCCACCCGGCGCTCGGCGTCTGCGGCCGTGTACGCGTACCGCGTCATGCGCGTCCCCTCCTTGTGTCCGCCACTCAGCCGGGGAAATCCACGTCGGTGCCGACGATCCGGTGGTACTGGTACCAGAGCACCGCGCCGGTCTCGCGGATGATGCTCAGGATCTGGTTCTCCCGGGTCCAGACCGCGGGACCCTGTCGGGTCGGCGAGGTCCACGCGTCCAGGCCCGCGTCCCTGGCCATCATCCGCGCCCGGTACGAATGCGTGGGATCGCTCACCAACACCACGGAACCACCGCCCTGGTCACGCACGGTCAACGCGACGGCGTCCAGGCTGCCGACCGTGTTGGAGCCCGTCTCGACCGCCAGGATCGCCGTGGGCGGCACGCCCAGGGTGGCCAGGTAGGAGCGGCCCGCACCGGCCTCGGTGAACCGGTCCCCCGGCTGGTTCCCGCCGACGGTGATGATCTGCGGGGCGACGCCCTGCTCGTACAGGCTGGCGGCGTGATCGAGCCGGGACTGGAACACCGGGGTGGGCACGCCGTCGTACTGGGCCGCGCCCAGGACGACGATCGCGTCGGCCGTCGTGCGGTCGTCCTCGCGCGCGACCTGCCACACCCGGAACGCGATGAATCCGGGCACGGCGAGACACAACAACAACGCGAGGACCACGAGCCACCCGATGGCCCTGGACACCGCTCTCATCGGGGACCGGGATCTGTTCACCCGACCAGTGTGCCAGCGCCGGTGTCAGCAGCCGATGAGCCGCTGCGCGAGGAACCCCTCGACCTGGTCGATCGCCACGCGCTCCTGCTCCATGGTGTCCCGCTCACGGATGGTCACCGCCTGGTCTTCGAGGGTGTCGAAGTCCACGGTGATGCAGAACGGGGTGCCGATCTCGTCGTGGCGGCGGTAGCGTCGGCCGATCGCCTGCGCGTCGTCGAAGTCCACGTTCCAGCTCTTGCGCAGCTGTGCGGCCAGATCCCGGGCCTTCGGCGAGAGATCCGCGTTACGGGACAGTGGCAGGACAGCCGCCTTGAACGGTGACAGGCGACGATCCAGCTTCAGGACCGTGCGCGTGTCGACACCGCCCTTGGAGTTGGGCGCCTCGTCCTCGGTGTAGGCGTCGATGAGGAACGCCATGAGTGACCGGGTCAGGCCGAAGCTCGGTTCGATGACGTACGGCACGTACTTCTCACCGGAGGCCTGGTCGCGGTACTGCAGGTCCTCACCCGAGTGGGTCTGGTGCTGGGTGAGGTCGTAATCCGTGCGGTTCGCCACACCCATCAGCTCGCCCCACGGGTTACCGGAGAATCCGAACTTGTACTCGAAGTCGATGGTGCCCGCCGAGTAGTGGGCGCGCTCGTCGTCCGGGACGTCGAAACGCCGCATGTTCTCCGGGTCGATCCCCAGGTCGACGAACCAGTCCCAGCAGTCCTCGACCCACCGCTTGAACCACTCGTCGGCCTCCTCGGGCTTGGTGAAGAACTCGATCTCCATCTGCTCGAACTCGCGGGTCCGGAAGATGAAGTTGCCCGGGGTGATCTCGTTGCGGAACGCCTTGCCGATCTGTCCGATACCGAACGGCGGCTTACGCCGTGCGGTGGTCATGACGTTCTTGTAGTTGATGAAGATGCCCTGGGCGGTCTCGGGCCGCAGATAGTGCAGGCCCTCCTTGTCGTCGACCGGACCGAGGTAGGTCTTCATCAACCCGGAGAACAGCTGCGGCTCGGTCCAGGCCCCGGGCTGGCCCGTGACCGGATCGTTGATGTCGGCCAGCCCGTTGGCCGGCTCGCGCCCGTGCTTGGCGACATAAGCCTCGATGAGGTGGTCGGCGCGATAGCGCTTGTGGGTGTGCAGAGACTCCACCAGCGGGTCGGTGAAGGTCTCGACGTGACCGGAGGCCTCCCACACCGCGCGGGGAAGGATGATCGACGAATCCAGACCCACCACATCCTCGCGGCCGGTGACGAAGGTCCGCCACCACTGCTTCTTGATGTTGTCCTTGAGCTCCACGCCCAACGGACCGTAATCCCATGCCGAACGGGTCCCGCCGTAGATCTCACCACACTGGTACACCAGTCCCCGGCGCTTGCAGAGGTTGACGACTGAGTCGATGACGGACGCTGAGGATGCCACGTCGGGGGTTCTCCCTTTGGTGAGTCGGTGGACGGAGGCGTCGGGTGGACGACCTCGGCGCGGGCCGGCGCCCGCGGCACTTCTCACCAGGGTATCCGGTCCACCCCGGCGGTCTGGGATACTGGGGTCCCCCCACCCGACACGGCGCCGGTCCCCACCGCGCCCGGAAGGTTGCGCCAATGGCATCCGGACCCGAGTCCCCGGCAGACGCCGGGCCTGCCGCGGAGATCCACGACCCCGGCTCCCGCGCGGCCCCCGTTCCGCTCCCGCCTCAGCACGTGGTCTCCGCCGCGGGCGATCTGCTCCGTGCGCTGTCGGCTCCGCTGCGTATCGCGATCGTGCTGCAGCTCCGCGAGGGGCCGAGGTGTGTCCACGAGTTGGTGGACGCCCTTGACGTCGCGCAGCCGCTGGTGAGCCAGCACCTGCGGGTGCTCAAGTCGTCCCACGTCGTCTCCGCGCACCGCCGGGGGCGGGAGATCCGCTACGAGTTGCTCGACGACCACCTGCTGCACATCGTCGAGGCGGCCGTCGGGCACGCCGGGGAGGAGTAGAGCAGTGGACGGGGCCCAGAAGCCGATCGGCGTCCGCTCGACCCGCCAACGCAGTGCCATCTCCGCGCTGCTCGACGAGTCCAAGGGGTTCCGGTCCGCGCAGGACCTTCACTCGGAGCTCCGCGAACGCGGTGACGCGATCGGACTGACCACCGTCTACCGGACGCTGCAGTCGATGTCCGACGCCGGCGCGGTGGACGTGCTGCGCACCGATTCCGGGGAGCTGATCTTCCGCAAGTGCTCCGATTCCCACCATCACCACCTGGTGTGTCGGGAATGCGGCTTCACGGTGGAGGTCGAGGAACCCGGGGTCGAGACGTGGGCGCACCGTGCCGGTGGCGCTCACGGATTCACCGAGGTGACCCACACCGTCGAGCTGTTCGGCCTCTGCGCGGCCTGCGCCGGCTCCAGGCGGGACGAGCCGCCGGGTCCGGTGGACTGACCCGGGGCCGCCCCGGTGGATCGGCCTCGCGGTCCCCTGGCGACCCGCGCCTCCCGGAATCGGGGTCAGGCTCCGGGCACCCCGCCGAACCGCCGGTCCCGCTCGGCGTACTCCAGGCACGCCGCCCACAGATCGCGTCGGTCGAAGTCGGGGAACAGCGTGTGTTGAAAGACGAACTCGGCGTAGGCGCTCTGCCACAGCAGGAAGTTGGACGTCCGCAGTTCACCGGACGGACGCAGGAAGAGGTCCACGTCCGGCATGTCCGGCTCGTCGAGGAAACGGGCGAAGTTCTCCTCCGTCAGGTCGTCGGCCGCCAACTCCCCGGCGGCGACCCGACGCGCGAAATCCCTTGCGGCGTCCACGATCTCCGCTCGCCCGCCGTAGTTGACGCACATCGCCAAGGTCATCACCGTGTTGTCCCGCGTGAGTTCCTCGGCCTCCTCGAGCTCGGAGATGACCGACTTCCACAGCTTGGGGCGGCGGCCGGCCCAGCGCACCCGCACTCCCAGCTCGTGCATCTCGTCCCGGCGGCGACGCAGCACGTCCCTGTTGAATCCCATGAGAAAGCGCACCTCCTCCGGACTGCGCTTCCAGTTCTCCGTGGAGAACGCGTACGCGGACAGGTACGGGACGCCGATCTCGATGCACCCCTGGACCACGTCCATGAGTACCGCCTCTCCCTGCTTGTGCCCCTCGGTGCGGGGCAGGCCCCGCTCCTGGGCCCAGCGTCCGTTGCCATCCATCACCAGCGCGACGTGGCGCGGCACGAACTCCGCCGGGATCGCGGGCGGTCGCTCGCCCGACGGGTGCGGGGTGGGCGGCCGGACGGTCACCGGCGCGGCGCCGTCCCTCGACGCGGTGCGTTTACGGAATCTGGGTAGTCCGGGCACGAGGCTCCTCAACAGGTTCTGGGGACAGGGGTCCGGCAGGCGGGGGTTCGGCGGTCAGGGGCACGGCAGCGCCCGGGCCGGGGACAGAGCGGTCCGTTCCACCACGATCGATCCCGTCGCGGTCGACCAGCGGCAGACTGCGCAGGTCCCGCTCGAGATGCCACTGCAGATGATCGGCGGCGATCCCGGAGGCCTGGCGGACGACCGCCGAGGACGAGACCGCCACGCCCTCCCACCGTCCGGCCAACAGTGCCGACAGGTGCTCGGCGACACCCGGGGAGAGCATGGCACACCCCTGCGGCCTGCAGTGCACGCAGACGGTTCCACCGGATGCCACGTGGAACGCCCTGTGCGGCCCCACCACGCCGCAGAGCACGCAGCGGTCCAGGACCGGCTCCCAGCCGGACGCCGCCATGGCGCGAAGGAGGAACGCGTCGGCGACCAGGCCCGGCGGCCGCCGGTGTTCGGCCAGGGAGCGCAGCGCCCCGACGGCGAGGCCGAGCAGTCTCGGTGTGGGTGCGCCCTCCTCACCCGCCAACCGCTCCGCGGTCTCCAGGACGACGCAGGCCGAGGTGTACGCCGGATAGTCCGCCACGAGGGGGCGGGCCAGCGACTCACGGCTCGACGCCTGCCTGACGGAACCCAGTCCGCTGCGGCCCCGACCCGGGGCGATCTGCACCTCCACCACGGCGAACGGCTCCAGGCTGGCGCCCATCCGCGACCGGGTGCGGCGCACCGCGCGGGCGACGGCCCTGACCAACCCGTGGTGCTGGGTGAGGAGTGTGACGATCCGGTCCGCCTCACCCAGGTCGTAGGTGCGCACGACGAGACCGGTGTCGGTGAACGGGTGCATCCGGGCCTCCTCGCCTGCGGGGCGTAGACGACCATTGTCCCACTCCCTGATGAGCACCGGGTCCCCCGGCGAGGGCTAGTGTCTCGTTGTGCCCAGTCTCGCCTCCCACCTCATCCCTCTGCTCATCCGCGCCACCCGGCGGCAGCGCCTGTTCGCCGAGCCACAGCGTGCCCGTGACTTCCTCGACGAGGCCGCGGTGCGTCCGGCGTCGTACGCCCCGCCGCGATTGCGTGACGATGTCCGGCTCACCCGTGCCGACCGGAACGGGTGGCCGGTCTACGTACTGGAACCCGCCGAGGCACCCGCGAGCGGCACCGTGGTCTACGTCCACGGTGGAGGCTGGGCCAAGGAGATCGTCGCGCCGCACTGGCGACTGTGCGCCCAGATGGCCGCCGAGGCCCACACCCGCGTCCTGGTGCCGGTCTACCCCCTGGCCGGACCGGTGACGGCATCGAACCGTGGAACGGCGGCGAGCGTGGTGTCCGGGGTGGCCGACCTGGTGCGGGACGAGCTCGCCGAACACGACCCGGTGTGTCTCGCCGGTGACAGCGCGGGGGGCCAGATCGCGCTGTCCGCGGTCATGGAGCTGCGGGATCGGGGTGTCCCCCCGCTTCCCGCGACGATCCTGATCTCCCCCGCACTCGACCTGGCGATGGACAACCCGGACATCGACCGGGTCCAGCCCCGTGACCCGTGGCTCGCCCGTGAGGGTCTGCGGGTGTTCATCGACGCCTGGCGGGTCGACCTGCCCCTGGACGACCCGCGGGTGAGCCCGCTGTGCGGGGACTTCACCGGTCTGGGTCCCCTGACGGTCTTCGCCGCCACCCGCGACATCGTCCTGCCGGACGTGCGCCTCGGGGTGGAGCGGGCTCGCGCCGCCGGCGTCGACGTCACCTATGTCGAGGAGAAGGACCTACTGCACGTGCACCCGCTGCAACCCACCCCCGAGGGCCGGGCCGCGCGGGAGACGATCGTGGGGATCGTGCGTTCGGCCGTGGGTTAGGAGCGATCGCGCCAGCGGTCTAGAAGCCGAGTCTCCCGAGCATCTTGGGGTCGCGCTGCCACTCCTTGAGGACCTTGACATGCAGGTCCAGGTACACCCTGGTCCCGAGCAGCTCCTCGATCCCCGCCCTGGCCCGGGTGCCCACCTCACGCATGCGCGAGCCACCCTTGCCCAGGACGATCGCCTTCTGGCTCTGCCGCTCGACGTAGACGGTCGCGTGGACGTCCACCATGTCATCACGTCCCTCTCGAGGCAGCACCTCCTCGATCGACACGGCGATCGAGTGGGGCAGTTCGTCGCGGACGCCCTCGAGTGCGGCCTCGCGGATGAGCTCGGACATCCTGGTCTCGTCGGACTCCTCGGTGATCACGTCCTCGGGGTAGAACCGCGGTCCCTCGGGGAGCAGGGAGGCGATCACGTCCGCCACCACGTCCACCTGCTCACCGGACGCGGCGGAGACCGGGACGACCTCGGCCTCCGGCCCGAGGAGCGTGGATACCGCGACCAACTGCTCCATGACCTTCTGCTTGGAGACGGTGTCGATCTTCGTGACCAGACCCAGGATCGGGGTCGTGGGACAGAGCTTGCGTACCTGCTCGAGGATCCAGCGGTCCCCGGGGCCGATCCGCTCCCCCGCCGGGATGCACAGCCCGATGAGGTCGACGTCGGAGTAGGTGTCCTCCACCAGGGCGTTCAGCCGCTCGCCCAACAGGGTGCGCGGTCTGTGCAGCCCCGGTGTGTCCACCAGGATGATCTGGGCGTCGGGCCGGTGGACCAGCCCGCGGATCGCGTGGCGCGTGGTCTGGGGGCGGGAGGAGGTGATCGCGATCTTCTCGCCCACCAACGCGTTGGTGAGGGTGGACTTGCCGGTGTTCGGCCGACCGACGAAGCTGACGAATCCGCTCCGGAAGCCCTCTGGGGTGGTCATCGGTTCTCCTCGTCGTCGTTCTCGTCTGCGTCGTCACCGGCGGCCGGGTCGAGCTTCTCGGCCACCACGGTGATCACCCTGACGCGGCCGCGACGGTCGTGACCGCCCTCGGCGCGCAGGTCCAGGCCGACGGAGACCACGTGCGCTCCCGGTAGGGGGACGCGGCCGAGCTCGAGCGCCATCAGGCCCCCGATGGTCTCGACCTCCTCGGTCACCTCGTCCGCGAACTCCACGTCGAACAGCTCGGCGACCTCGTCCAGACCGAGCCGGGCCGACAGCCGGTACCGACCGTCCTCCAACTCCTCGACGGGGGGCACCTCGGTGGTGTCGTACTCGTCCACGATCTCACCGACGATCTCCTCGAGGATGTCCTCGATCGACACCAGTCCGGCGGTCCCGCCGTACTCGTCGACCAGGATCGCCAGGTGGTTGTGGTCCCGCTGCATCTCCGACAGGAGGTCATCGATCCTCTTGGCGTCCGGAACGAACACCGCGGGACGCATCACCTCCGAGACCGGAGCCGCGCGGCCGTCGGGGTCGTCGAGTCGCGCCACGATGTCGCGGAGGTAGATCACCCCCACCACGTCGTCGGAGTTGTCACCGTCCACCACGGGGATCCGGGAGTACCCCGACTTGACGGCGAGCCGGGCGGCCTGACCGACCGTCTTGGACGATTCGATCCACACCATCTCCGTCCGCGGGGTCATGACCTCGCGCGCGGTGGTGTCCCCGAGCTCGAACACCGACTGGATCATGCGCGATTCGTCGTCGGCCACGACGCCGCGCTCTCGGGCCATGTCCACGATCTCGAGCAGTTCGATCTCGGTGGCGAACGGCCCGTTGCGGAATCCCCGGCCCGGGGTGACGGCGTTGCCGACACCCACCAGAAGGCTGGCGACGGGGCCCAGGACCATTCCGAGCACCCACATCGGGGTCGAGGCCCCCAGGGCGAGCGAGTACGCGTGCTGGCGTCCCAGCGTGCGGGGGCCGACGCCGGCCACGACATACGCCGCGATGGTCATCACCGCGATCACACCGACCAGCGCCCAGGCCGTGGACTCGATGAGTTCGGCGGACACGACGGTGAGGAGCACGACGCCGGAGATCAGGCTCAACAGATGCAGCAGCACCGTGACATTGATGTAGCGCGGACGGGTGAGCAGCATCCGGGAGAGCCTCGCGGCCCCGTAGCGGGACTCCTTGGCCATCTCCTCGACCCGGGCCACCGACACGGTGCTCAGCGCCGCGTCGAGGGCGGCGAAGACGCCGGCGAGCAGGATGAGCAGTGCAGCCGCGACAGCGGTGAGGACGATCTGGTCCACGGGTCAGGCGTCCGCGCGCGGGGCGTCGTCCTGCGAGGCGTCCCGGTGGTCGTACCACTCGCCCAACAGCTCGTTCTGCAGGCCGAACATCTCCCGCTCCTCGGCCGGCTCGGCGTGGTCGTACCCGAGCAGGTGCAGGCACCCGTGCACGGTCAGCAGCGCGAGCTCGTGCGCGAGCGGATGCCCGGAGCTGGCGGCCTGGTCGGCGGCGAACGCCGGACACAACACGATGTCCCCGAGCATCGCCGGCCCGGGGTCGGGCAGGTCGGGGCGCCCGCCCGGGGAGAGCTCGTCCATGGGGAAGCTCATGACGTCGGTGGGACCCGGGAGGTTCATCCACGTCACGTGGAGATCGGCCATGGTGTCCTTGTCCACGAGCGTGACCGACAGTTCGGCGGCCGGGTGCACGTCCATCCGGGCGATCACGAACGCGGCGACGTCGATGAGCTCTGCCTCGTCGACCTCCACCCCCGACTCGTTGGCGACCTCGATGCTCATCTGCGGCGGTGCTCCCTGTTCCTGTGTCCGGTCGTGGGGTCCTCGCCCCGTTCGAGGCGCTCCTCGTGCTTGGCGTAGGCGTCGACGATCCGGGCCACCAGCGCGTGCCGCACGACGTCGGCGGAGGTGAGCTCGGAGAAGTGGATGTCGGGGACCCCCTTGAGGATGTCGCGCACCACCTTGAGGCCGGAACGCTGCCCGCCCGGGAGGTCGATCTGGGTGATGTCCCCCGTCACCACGATCTTCGAGCCGAACCCGAGGCGCGTGAGGAACATCTTCATCTGCTCGGGGGTGGTGTTCTGCGCCTCGTCGAGGATGATGAACGCGTCGTTGAGGGTGCGCCCGCGCATGTAGGCCAGCGGTGCCACCTCGATCACCCCCGCGGCCATGAGCTTGGGGATCGCCTCGGGGTCCATCATGTCGTGGAGCGAGTCGTACAGCGGCCGGAGGTACGGGTCGATCTTCTCGTGCAGCGTGCCGGGCAGATAGCCGAGCCGCTCACCGGCCTCGACCGCCGGGCGGGTGAGGATGATGCGGCTGACGTCCTTGGCCCGCAGCGCGGCGACCGCTTTGGCCATGGCGAGGTAGGTCTTGCCCGTCCCCGCCGGTCCGAGCCCGAACACCACGGTGTGGTCGTCGATCGCGTCGACGTACCGCTTCTGCCCCACCGTCTTGGGGCGGATCATCCCCCCGCGACGGGACAGCACGTCGGTGCCCAACACCTCCTCGGGGGTCAACGGACCCGAATCGGCGAGGATCTCCACCGAGCGCCGCACCGACGCCGGGGTGATCTCGACCCCCCTCCCGGCCTGCCGCAGCAGGTCCGAGACCACGCGGGAGGCCTGGTCGACGGCGCCGGGCTCACCCGACAGGGTCATGGTGCCGCCGCGCACGTGGAGGTCCGCGTCGAGCAGCTCCTCGAGCGCCCGGAGGTTGGCGTCCGCGGCGCCCAGCACCGCCATCGCCAGATCGGGGTCGAGCTGAACAGCCGTGCGCGCGGGCGGGCCGCCGGGGCCTGTCCGGTCGTCACGGTGCGTTCGCTCGACCGACTCTGTCACTGCGTCGTTCTCTCGGGTACCTACGTGGATCACTTCCTGGGTGGTGGTGCGGTCGGGTCGAGTGTAGTACCAGCGCGGGCCCATCTCCGCGTGAGAACTCCGAGTGCACCCAGCGCGACCGCGGCGGCGCTGGAGGTGCGCAGCACCTCGGGCCCCAGGACGACGGCGCGGGCCCCGGCGTGGGTGAGCGCGTCGATCTCGGCGTCGGAGACGCCGCCCTCGGGTCCGACGACGAGGA
>NZ_JADDKI010000344.1:0-4479 GCF_015356725.1 Dietzia sp. SYD-A1 | reverse complement strand
GCGCTGGCCGCCGCGGTCGTCGTCGTCGCCGTGGTCGTCGGTGCGCTCGTGTGGCTCGTCGCGGCCGGGCCGATGTCCTCCTCCGCCCGGGCGGAACGCGCGGTCGAGCAGACCCTGCGCGACATGACCGGGTCGGAATCGTTCTCGGAGTTCAACAGCCACCTGTGCGCCGAGAACCGGGTTCCCCAGGACCTCGTCGACAACATCACCGCCTCCGGCGAGCAGACCGGTACCGACCTCGACGCGATGCTGCGCGAGTCCATCGCGGGGTCGTTCCCGCAGGACCTCGTCGTCACCGGGGTGGAGATCGACGGCGACGTGGCCACCGCCACCGTGGAGTCGGAGTCCGATGAGTCCGCCCCGGAGCAGGTGCGGATGCTCGACGAGGACGGCGTCTGGAAGGTGTGCGAACCCGGTGTGGGAATGGGCGCGGTGCCGCAGGGAGATCAGCCCGGCTGAGGCGTCTCCGCCCGGGTGGTCCCCGCACACGACAGCGGCGTCCCTCCGCTGAAGGAGGGACGCCGCTGAAGGCACCGACCCGTCGGGGCGCCTCGAGTCGGGTCAGGCCGGGGCCTCCGGTCCGGTGGAGGCGGTTCAGTCAGAGGCGGTTCAGGCAGAGGCGCCCTTCGACTTGCCGGCCGACTTGAGGTCGTTGCACGCCTCGACGACGCGCTCGGACATCGCCTGCTCCGCCTTCTTGAGGTACGAGCGCGGGTCGTAGACCTTCTTGTTGCCGACCTCACCGTCGACCTTGAGGACGCCGTCGTAGTTGCCGAACATGTGCGCGGCGATCGGACGGGTGAACGCGTACTGGGTGTCGGTGTCGACGTTCATCTTGATGACGCCGTAGGACAGCGCCTCCTCGATCTCGGACTTGGCCGAGCCCGAACCACCGTGGAAGACGAAGTCGAACGGAAGGTCGCCCTGGTTCAGCCCGAGCTTCTCGACCGCGACGTCCTGGCCCATCTTCAGCACCTCGGGCTTGAGCTTGACATTTCCGGGCTTGTACACGCCGTGGACGTTGCCGAAGGTCGCCGCCAGTAGGTAACGCTGTCCGGTGTTGCCCGCGCCGAGCGCGTCGATGGTGGCCTCGAAGTCCTCGCGGGAGGTGTAGAGCTTCTCGTTGATCTCGTTCTCGACCCCGTCCTCCTCGCCGCCGACGACGCCGATCTCGATCTCGAGGATCTGCTTGGCGTTGGCCGTCTTCTCGAGCAGCTCCTTGGCGATCTCGAGGTTACGGTCGAGCGGGGTGGCCGAGCCGTCCCACATGTGCGACTGGAACAGCGGGTTCTCGCCGCGGTCGACGCGTTCCTGGGAGATCTCGATGAGCGGACGCACGAAGCCGTCCAGCTTGTCCTCGGGGCAGTGGTCGGTGTGCAGCGCGACCAGGATGTCGTACTTCGCCGCGATGACGTGTGCGAACTCGGCGAGCGCGACGGCACCGGTGACCATGTCCTTGACGTTCAGCCCGGAGCCGAACTCGGAACCGCCGGTGGAGAACTGGATGATGCCGTCGGAGCCGGCGTCGGCGAAACCCTTGATGGCCGCGTTGATGGTCTCGGACGACGTGCAGTTGATCGCGGGGTAGGCGAAGCCCTCGTTACGGGCCCGGTCGAGCATGTCCTTGTACTGCTCCGGGGTGGCGATAGGCATTGACGATCCTCCAGTTTTTCGGCGCTGTGACTCATCCCATCCTACGAGGTAGCGCCAGGGGGCGGGTCGCGGTGGACTGGCGGGGGCACGGTGGGCTCGCGACGGTGTCACGGCGCCCGGCGGACACCGGCGGTCAGCGGGCCAATCCGAGTCCCGGAACCGCCGAGGGCATCGCCGCCAACTCGTCATCGGTGAGCAGGGCGCCACGGAGCGCGGATCGCACCGCGGCGTGGTCGAGCTTCACCCCGATGAGCACGATCTCCTGCCCCGGGCGGACGTCTGGTACGCGCGCCCACTCCTGGGCGATCTGGAGATCGTAGTTGGGCCCGGCCTGGGACCACACCACCGCATGGTGCGGATGCGACGACAACCAGCAGTAGCCTTTGGACCTCACCAGACCGCGGGTGGACCTGAGGGCCGCCTCGAGCCGAGCCGGGTCGAACGGCCGCCCGGACCGGAATACCGTCGACGAGATGCCGTACTCCTCCGTCTCCGGGGTGTGCGGGGTGGCGAGTTCCTCCGCGTACCCCTCCGCCTGCGCGGCGACCGCGGGGTCGAACAAACCGGTGTCCACCACGTCGGCGACATCGATCCTGCCGCGGTCGAGTCGGCGCACGCGGGCGCGGGGGTTGAGGGCCCGGATCATCTGCTCGGTCGCGCCCGCCACCTGCTCCGAGGCCAGATCCGTCTTGGACACCAGCACGAGGTCCGCGAACTCGACCTGGTCCACCAGGAGGTCGGCGATCGTCCGCTCGTCGCCCTCGCCCGCGGCCATGTCGTGCTGGTCCAGTCGGTCCCCGCGGGCGATCGCACCGAGGAACGTCGAGGCGTCGACGACCGTGACCATGGTGTCCAACCTGGCCAGATCGTCGAGGCGGAACCCGCCGGTGAACTCCCACTCGAAGGTCGCGGCGACCGGCATGGGCTCGGAGATACCCGTCGACTCCACGACGATGGCGTCGAACGACCCGTCGCGGGCCAGACGGGCCACGGATTCCACGAGGTCTTCGCGGAGCGTGCAGCAGATGCAGCCGTTGGTGAGCTCCACCAGCTTCTCCTCGCCGCGCTCGACATGCCCCTCACCGGCCACCAGGGCGGCGTCGATGTTGATCTCGGACATGTCGTTGACGATGACGGCGATGCGGCGACCGTCCCGGTTGGACAGGAGGTGGTTGAGAAGGGTCGTCTTGCCGGCCCCGAGGAAGCCGGACAGGACGGTGACGGGGATGCGGGAATCAGCCATGGTCCTAATGATAACCATTTCCATTAAGGCTGCGGCGCCGGGACCGTCGTGGACGTCAGAGGGGGGCGGCGTGCTCGCGGATCCACGCGTGCATCGCGATCCCGGCGGCCACGCCGGCGTTGATCGATCGGGTCGAACCGAACTGGGCGATCGACACCGTCCGGGCCGCCCGCAGGCGCGCGTCCGCACTGACACCGGGCCCCTCCTGCCCGAACAGCAGTACACACTCGCGCGGCAGGCGGGCGGTCTCGAGCGGCTCGGCACCGGGGAGATTATCGACGGCGACCACGGGCAGTCCCTCGGCCTCGGCCCACGCCATCAGCGCGGACACGTCCTCGTGGTGCCGCAGGTGCTGGTAACGATCGGTCACCATCGCCCCGCGGCGGTTCCAGCGGCGTCGACCCACGATGTGCACCTCGGCCGCGAGGAAGGCGTTGGCCGTGCGGACCACGGTGCCGATGTTGGCATCGTGGCCGAAGTTCTCGATGGCCACGTGGAACGGGTGCCGCCGGGTGTCGAGGTCGGCCACGATGGCCTCGCGCCGCCAGTAGCGGTAGCGGTCGACCACGTTGCGGCGGTCGCCCGAGTCGAGCAGTTCCGGGTCCCAGTGGTCGCCGGACGGCCGGGGCTCCCCGGGGCGCTCGAGCTCCCACGGGCCCACCCCGACGAGGCCCTCACCCCATTCGGTGGGCCCGGCGGAGGGATCCGCTGCTGCGGGGTCCGCGGTCGCGGCCTCCGGGTCGGGGGTGGGCCCGGTCACGAGGTCAGGCGCCGATTGGCCAGTCGGATGATCCGCCCCGGCCCGACCTGAGACGCCAGGTACATCGCGGTGGCCTGGGTGCCCACAGGCCGGTGCACCTCGCGACCCACGACGCCCCGGATCCGCCCGAGCAGACCGGACGTCGGGCGCCGCGTCTGCTCGGCGAGGCGCAGAACCTCGCCGGCCACGTCGCCCTCGGTCAGTCGGACGCCCATGTTCCGCATGCCTGCGGTGTTCACGCCCTCGAGCATCCCCGTGCCCACGTAGAGCGGCCACACCGAACACACGCGGATGCCCGTGGGACCCCACTCCAGGTCCAGCGCCTCGGTGATCCCCCGGACGGCGAACTTGGTGGCCGAGTACACGGCCATCTCGGCCTGGCCGTAGATCGCCGAGGCCGAGCAGAGGTTGACCACGACCGCGGACGAGGCCTTCTCCAGGTACGGGTGCGCCGCCCGGCAGCCGTACATCACGCCCTTGACGTTGACATCGACGAGCGCGGAGTCCTGCTCGTAGCTCGCGTCCACGAACGGCATCCCGTACAACAGGCCGGCATTGTTGACCAGGACGTTCAGCGCGCCACCGGAGCGGGCCGTCACCTGTTCCAGTGCGGCCTCCCAGGCGGCGGGGTCGGTGACGTCCAGCGCTCCGGTGATCACGCGGTCATCCCCCGCCGCCCAGGCACACGGCTGCAGATCGAAGGCGCCCACCAGGTACCCGGCGTCGGCGAACCCGCGTGCGGTGGCCTCGCCGATCCCGCGGCCGGCGCCGGTGACGAGAACCGTGCGGACCGTGGATCCGGCCGGCGCACCCGCGCCAGTGG
>NZ_JADDKI010000343.1:0-4580 GCF_015356725.1 Dietzia sp. SYD-A1 | reverse complement strand
GGCGGTGACCGTGCGGGACGAGGCCGCCGCGGCGCCGCACGGCGGACCCCTGGCAGGACTCCGGGTGGTGGAGATGGAGGCCATCGGGCCGCTCCTGCACGCGGGTCTCATGCTGGCGGACCTCGGCGCCGAGGTGATCCGGGTGGTGCGACCCGTCCCCGTGGGGGCCGACGACGGCAACGACGACGCGAACGCGGGAATGCTCCGGGGCAGGACCGAGCTCGCGGTCGACCTGACCGAACCGGACGGGCTGCGCCGGGTGCGCGACCTGGTGGGCCGCGCCGACGTCCTGATGGAGGGGTCCCGCCCGGGAACGATGGAGAAACTCGGTCTCGGCCCCGACGTGTGGCAGCAGGAGAACCCGGGGTTGATCTACGGCCGCATGAGCGGCTGGGGACAGGAGGGACCGCTGGCCCGCGTGGCCGGACACGACATCAACTACCTCGCACTGTCAGGCGCCCTGGGGCAACTCGGCCCGGCCTCCGGGCCGCCCACACCACCGCTGAACCTCGTCGGCAACTTCGGCGGAGGGTCGATGTTCCTGCTGGTGGGAATCCTCGCGGCCCTCCACGAGCGGCAGCGGACGGGCCGGGGCCAGGTCGTGGACGCGGCGATGGTCGACGGCGCCGGTTCCCTGACGGGTCTGGTCCGATCGTGGCAACACTCCGGTCGATGGTCGTCCCGCCGGGGCACCAATCTCCTCGACGGCTCGGCACCGTTCTACCGGGCCTACGAGTGCGCCGACGGCGGGTTCGTCGCGGTGGGAGCGCTCGAGGACGTGTTCTATGAGCGCGTCGTGCGCGGTCTCGGGCTGGATCACGCCGACCTGCCGAATCGCTGGGACACCACCAACTGGGACGCGCTGACCGCGCTCTTCGGTCGGTCGTTCGCCTCGCGTGACCGCGACGCCTGGGCCGAGGTCTTCGACGAGCTCGACGCGTGCGTCACACCGGTGCTCACACTCCGGGAGGCCACGCTCCACGACCACGCGGTCCGGCGGGAGTCCTTCGTCGACGCGGGGGGCTACCCGATGCCCGCCGCGGCCCCTCGGATGAGCACCTCCCGCGGAGCGGCACCGCCTCGAGCGCGGTCGGACATGGACGCGGTTCTGTTGCGGTGGAGGAATTCGCCCCGGTGAGGTCCGTGTTCCCGGTGAACGGCGGTGGCGCCCCGGGCCGGCGCCTCCGCCCCGGCGGTCAGACCTCCCGCGCCATCGCCCGCCCGGCCTTCATCCCGGAGAAGATGCAGCCGCCGAGGAAGGTGCCCTCGAGCGAGTTGTAGCCGTGGACCCCGCCGCCACCGAAGCCGGCGACCTCCCCCGCCGCGTACAGACCGGGGAAGGGCTCCCCGTCCGGTCGCAGACACTGTGAGTCCAGCGTGGTCTCGATCCCGCCCAGGGTCTTGCGGGTCATGAGGTGCACCTTGATCGCGATCAGCGGGCCACCCGAGCCCGCAGCGGATCCCTTGCCGGCGCCCGAGTCCACGAGCAGCTTGTGCGGCTTGGCGATGCGGGTGAGCTTGTCGGTGAGCACCCGGCGAGAGTTGTGGATGGCCTGCACCTGCGCGTCCTTGGCAAAGGGGTTGTCCATCTGGCCGTCCATCGACAGGACGAACTCACGCACACTCTCCACGTCGAGCTCGGGCTCGTCCTCACCGACCAGCTCGTTCATCCCGGCGACCAGCTCCTCCAGGGAGTCGGCCACCACCCAGTCCACGCCCTTCTCGGCGAATGCGCCCACCGACGCCGGGAGCCCCTTCTTGGCGCGGGACAGGAATTTCGTGACCACCTTGTCGGTCATCTCCGGATTCTGCTCGGAACCGGAGAGCACGAACTCCTTCTCCGCGATGGCCGAGTCCAGGACGAACCACGAGTAGTCGAACCCGGTCCGGCGGATGGCCTCGACGGAGGCGGTGGTGTGGAACCCCGGGAACAGCGGCACGGGCATCCGCGCGCCCGTGGCGTCCAGCCACAGCGTCGACGGGCCCGGGATGATGCGGATGGCGTGAGAGGGCCAGATGGGCGCGAAGTTGGCGACCCCCTCGGTGTAGTGCCACATCCGGTCGCGGTTGATGAGGTTCGCTCCCGCCGAGCCCGAGATCTCGAGCATGCGGCCGTCGACGTGCTCCGGGACCCCCAGGATGAGGTCCCGCGGCGCGTCCCCCATCCGGTCCGTCGGCCAGTACCGGCGCACCAGGTCCGGGTTGCCGCCGATCCCGCCCGAGGACACGAGCACGGCGCCGCCGCGGAACTCGAAGGTCCCGGTCTCCTCGCGGGGCGAGGACACCCCGCGGTCCAGATCGCACGGGACCAGGGTGGCCCCGCGGACGCCGACCGCCCGACCGTCCTCGACCACGATCTCGTCGACCCGGTGCCGCACCGCGAACCGCACCAGCCCCTCGGCGGCGGCCGCGCGAACCGGTTCCTCGAAGACCCGCACCACCTCGGGCCCCGTGCCCCAGGTCACGTGGAAGCGCGGCACGGAGTTGCCGTGGCCCCCCACGTCCCCGCCACCACGTTCCGCCCAGCCGACGGTGGGGATGATCTTGAGCCCCAGCGCGTTGAGGTACGTCCGCTTCTCCCCCGCCGCGAACTCCACGTACGCCCGCGCCCACCGACGGGGCCAGTGATCCTCCGGCCGGTCGAAGGCGGCCGACCCGAGCCAGTCGCGCCACGCCAGGTCCAGTGAGTCGTGAATGCCGATGCGCCGCTGCTCGGGGGTGTCCACCAGGAACAGGCCGCCGAGTGACCAGTACGCCTGCCCGCCCAGGTTCTTCTCGTTCTCCTGATCCACCACGAGGATCTTCTTGCCCGCCCGGCTCGCCTCGTAGGTGGCCACCAGCCCCGCCAGCCCGTGACCCACCACGATGATGTCGGGCTCGAACCCGGGTTCGGGAGCCGGGAGCGGCCCGGCGTTGGCCGCGGTCGAGGCGGACGGCGGGGCGTACGAGGGGTAGACGGGGCGGACGGGACGGGCCTCCCCGGCTGTGCGGCCGGGGCGCGACGAGAAGTTGGTCATGAGTCCAGTGTGCCGGGTCACTCCTGGAGATGACGCAGATACCGCTCGGGCGCCGCGAGATACCGGCGGTAGTGGTCCACCATCGCCAGGTCCTCCCAGCGGCGACGGCTGATCCCCTCCTCCGACAACTCGTATACCGCCGCCCCCGGCACGGAGGCCAGGATCGGCGAGTGGGTGGCCATGAGCACCTGGGTGCTCCGACGGCCGGCCAGGTCGAGCAGCAGCGCGACCAGCCGGAGTTGGGCGTCGAAGGACAACCCCGCCTCGGGCTCGTCCAACACGAACAGCCCGCCGCCGGTGAACCGTGAGTCCAGCAGGTCCCAGAACGCCTCGCCGTGGCTGCGCGCGTGGAAGTCCTGCCCCGGCCCCGTCGCCTGGAGGTAGGTGAACAGGCCGTGGAGGGTCTCGGCCCTCACGAAGTAGCCCCACCGGGGCGCCCCGCCCCCGCGCACCAGTCGCAGCGCGTCGTGCAACGGGGACTCCGACGCCCACGTCGAGTTCCGGGCGCCGGTGGACCCGCCCTCGGCGTTGAGGCCGAACGCCATGGCCACCGCCTCGACGATCGTGGACTTGCCGGACCCGTTCTCCCCCACCAGGACGGTGAGGGCGTCCAGCTCCAACCCTTCGCGCACCAGAGCCGATACCGCGGGGACCGAGTACGGCCACGACCCGGCGCGCGGCACGAGCTGGGGGTCCACCGTGACGCGGACCAGCGGCCGCGGGTCCAGCACGCCGTCTCGACTCACGCGGCCACGGTACCGTGGCCGACATGCGGATCCACCAGATGAACTGCGGGACGTTCGCCGGACGGGTGCCGACCCGCGTGCTGCTGGTGGAGGCCCGGGGGGGTCTGGTGCTGGTGGACACCGGTATCGGGCTCCGCGACGTCGCGGACCCCGCCGCCCGGCTGGGCCCGATGAGGCACGCGATGCGCCCGCGGCTGGACGCGGCCGAAACAGCGCGTCGCCGCATCGAGAACATGGGAATGGACCCCCGCGAGGTGCGCCACATCGTGCTCACCCACATGGACTTCGACCACATCGGCGGTCTCGCCGACTTCCCGGGGGCGAAGGTGCACGTGGCCTCCGAGGCCCTGACGTGGGCGGTGCGCACCCCACGCTGGATCGAGCGGCGTCGGTACCGGCGTGCCCAGTGGGCGCACGGGCCGGACTTCGTCGAGTACACCTACGGGACCGACCGGTGGGAGGGCTTCCGGGTGCATCCCCTGGATCACGTCCTCGAGGGGATGATCCTCGTGGATCTGCCGGGTCACACCGTCGGGCATGCCGGGGTCCTTGTCCCGGGGGATCCCGGGGACCCGGGCGAGCTCGACGTCCTGCACGCCGGGGATGCGTTCTACCTCAGGGGGCAGATCGATCCCTCGGTCGGATACCCCAGGGCGATCGCGGTCGCGGAACGCACCCTGTCGCTGGTCCCCTCGGCCGTGGAGCTGACCCACGCGCGCCTCGCGGCGCTGGCCGGGCGTCGCGGCACGGATCTGCGGGTGGTGTGCGCCCACGACCCGGCGGGGCCGGGAGGCGTGCCGGGGTGAGGATCCGGGAC
>NZ_JADDKI010000342.1:0-7904 GCF_015356725.1 Dietzia sp. SYD-A1 | reverse complement strand
CCAGTGGAGCCGGCGCGGGCGGATCGCCCGCACCGCGTCGGCGTACCCGCGGCAATAGTCCCACGACACGTAGTCGTCGGGGATCGGGTCGAACGCGGGCTCGTGGGGCAGGAGCGAACCGTCCTCGAGGAGCTGCATGAGGTTGGCGCGGAGCATGTCCCACTCGTGGAAGTGTTCCTCCGCACAGTCCTCGCACTGCACGGCCACGCCCTTGACACCGGTGGGTGCCAGGAGCTCGCGGAACTCCGCGAGATCGGCCAGGTCCTCCTCGATCGCGCGGCGCTCCTCCGCGTCGAGCGGGCCCGAGGGGATGCCGTCGTCCGCGGGGTCGAGCCCGGCCAGTTCCGCCGTCGGATCATCCGGATCGCCGGCGAACGGGTCGGGCGGCATGCCGTGCCGTAGGGGATCGTTCACCCCCTCACCGTACCCGTGGACGCCAGCCGGCGGGGCCGACGGTTCGAGCCCGGGACCCCGGACGCACTATCCTCGGACTCCAGACCGAGACGACCCCCAGGAGGACGGCAGATGAGCGAGTCGCGAGGCCCCGTGCGCACCGGCGGCGACGATCCCACCAAGGTCGCCATGGTGGGCCTGACCTTCGACGACGTGCTGCTGCTCCCGGCCGCTTCCGAGGTGGTCCCCAGCGAGGTCGACACGAGCACCCGACTCACCCGCGACATCACGTTGCGGGTGCCGCTGGTGTCGTCCGCGATGGACACCGTCACCGAGGCACGCATGGCCATCGCCATGGCCCGCCAGGGCGGGATCGGGGTGCTGCACCGCAATCTGTCGGTGGCCGACCAGGCGGCCCAGGTCGACACCGTCAAGCGGTCCGAGGCGGGCATGGTCACCGACCCGGTCACCTGTGCTCCCGCCAACACCCTCGCCGAGGTCGACGAGATGTGCGCCCGCTACCGGATCTCCGGCCTGCCGGTGACCGATGAGCGGGGTGAGCTCGTGGGCATCATCACCAACCGTGACATGCGGTTCGAGGTGGATAAGTCGCGGCGGGTGGACGAGGTCATGACCCGCGCACCGCTGGTGGTCGCGCGGGAGGGGGTGACGGCAGAGGCCGCGCTCGGGCTCCTGCGCCGTCACAAGATCGAGAAGCTGCCGATCGTGGACGGGGACGGTCGTCTCACCGGACTCATCACGGTGAAGGACTTCGTCAAGACCGAGAAGCACCCTGACGCCACCAAGGACTCGGACGGTCGACTGCGGGTGGCCGCGGCCATCGGGACGGGCGAGGACGCCTGGCAGCGCGCGGGCGCCCTGACCGAGGCCGGCGTGGACGTCCTCGTCGTCGACACCGCTCACGCCCACAACCGCAATGCACTCGAGATGGTCGCCCGGGTCAAGCGCGAGCTCGGCGACCGGGTCCAGGTGATCGGCGGGAACCTCGCCACCCGGGGCGCCGCCCAGGCGATGATCGACGCGGGTGCGGACGCCATCAAGGTGGGCATCGGCCCCGGTTCCATCTGCACCACCCGTGTCGTGGCGGGGGTGGGCGCGCCGCAGATCACCGCGATCCTGGAGGCCTCCGTGGCGGCCCATGCCGCAGGCGTCCCCGTGATCGCCGACGGCGGTATGCAGTACTCGGGCGACGTGGCCAAGGCGATCGCGGCCGGCGCGTCGGCGTGCATGTTCGGCTCCCTGCTCGCGGGCTGCACCGAGTCCCCCGGCGACCTGATCTTCGTGGACGGTAAGCAGTACAAGGTCTACCGCGGGATGGGATCGGTGGGCGCGATGCGCGGACGAGGCAAGCCCGGACAGGAGAAGTCGTTCTCCAAGGACCGCTACTTCCAGGACGACGTGCTGTCCGAGGAGAAGCTCGTCCCCGAGGGCATCGAGGGACGGGTGCCGTACCGGGGCGACGTCGCGCAGGTCCTGCACCAGCTCAACGGCGGGCTGCGTGCGGGAATGGGGTACACGGGATCGGCCACCATTCCCGACATGAACCGCGCCCAGTTCGTCCAGATCACGGCGGCGGGGCTCAAGGAGAGCCACCCCCACGCGATCCAGATGACCGTCGAGGCCCCCAACTACAACGTCAAGGACTGAAGCCGCGTGCGCAACGTCGTGGAGATCGGAATGGGCCGCGAGGCCCGACGGATGTACGGGCTCGGCGAGGTGGACATCGTCCCCTCCCGTCGCACCCGCAGTTCGAAGGAGGTGTCGACGTCCTGGCAGATCGACGCCTACCGGATGGACCTGCCCGTGATGACCCACCCGACCGATGCGGTGGTCTCACCCGAGTCGGCGGTGGAGTTCTCCAGGCTGGGCGGCCTGGCGGTGCTCAACGGCGAGGGCCTGTGGGCGCGGCATGAGGATCCTGAGGCGGCGATCGACGAGTTGCGCGAGATCGCCCTCGAGGACGTGACCGGCCACCGCGCGGTGGCTCGACTCCAGGAGCTGCACCGCGCCCCGATCGACCGGGAGCTGCTCGCGGCGGCGGTGCGACGGATCCGCGACGAGGGTGCGACCGTCGCGGTCCGGGTGTCTCCGCAGCACGCCCGCGAGCTCACGCCCGGCCTGGTCGGCGCCGGGATCGACCTGCTCGTGGTCCAGGGCACGATCATCTCCGCCGAGCATGTGAGCGGCGAGGACGAACCGCTGAACCTGAAGGACTTCATCCACGGGCTCGACGTGCCGGTGATCGCCGGCGGCGTGGTGGACTACAAGACCGCCCTGCATCTCATGCGCACAGGCGCGGCGGGTGTGATCGTGGGTTACGGCGGCGTCGACGGGGTCACCACGACGGGCTCCGTACTCGGGATGGAGGTGCACATGGCCACCGCGATCGCCGACGCGGCGGCCGCGCGACGCGACTACCTGGACGAGACGGGTGGCCGCTACGTCCATGTGCTGGCCGACGGTGACATCTACACCTCAGGCGACATCGCCCGTGCGGTGGCCTGTGGTGCTGACGCCGTAGTCCTGGGTCCGCTCTTGGCCGGCTCGTTGGAGTCCCCGGGGCGGGGTGTGTACTGGGACGCCGTCTCCGCCCACCCCAAGGTCCCCCGGGGGCATGTCGCGGAGATCGACGACGAGACGGCCCTGTCCCCCCTGGCCGAGGTGCTCGAGGGACCCACGAGTGCCCCGGACGGGACGCGGAACCTGATGGGTGGCCTGCGCCGCGCCATGGCCAAGTGCGGCTACTCGGACGTGAAGGGGTTCCAGAAGGTGGACCTGTCCGTTCGTCCCTGAGGCGGTGGACAAATCGAGCACTACTGTCGGGTAGGTTCGTGGTGCTCGGGTACTGTGACCCACACCTCGATCACCAGGGAGATCCACCATGACGACATCGGCGCCGTCGCCCTCGACCACCACCGCCCCCACCGGCAGTACCGACACGGACGTCCTCGTCATCGGGTCCGGATTCGGCGGAAGTGTCACGGCCCTGCGTCTGACCGAGAAGGGCTACCGCGTGACGGTGGTCGAGGCGGGTCGTCGCTTCGAGGACTCGGACTTCCCCAAGACGTCGTGGCGTCTCAACAAGTACGTCTGGGCGCCCAAGCTCAAGTTGTTCGGTCTCCAGCGCGTGCACCTGCTGCGCGATGTGATGGTCATGGCGGGGGCAGGCGTCGGCGGTGGCTCGCTCAACTACGCCAACACCCTCTACAAGCCCAACCCCCCGTTCTTCACCGACCGGCAGTGGGGCCACATCACCGACTGGGAGGACGAGCTCACCCCGTTCTACGACCAGGGGCGCCGGATGCTCGGTGTGGTCACCAACCCCACCCACACCCACTCGGACGACGTCATGAAGGCCGTCGCCCGCGACATGGGCGCCGAGGACACCTTCGTCTACACGCCGGTCGGTGTGTTCTTCGGGGAGAAGACCGGGGGAGAGGGCAAGCCCGGCGAGACCGTCCGCGACCCGTACTTCGGCGGTGTGGGGCCGGATCGGACCGCCTGTATCGAGTGCGGCGAGTGCATGACCGGCTGCCGGCACGGGGCCAAGAACACCCTGCTCAAGAACTACCTCGGCCTGGCCGAGCGGGCCGGGGCCCGGGTTCTCGACCGCACGACCGTCAGTGGGGTGCACGAGCGGGCCGACGGCACGTGGGAGGTGACACTCGAGCGCACCGGCGCCTGGACCAGACGGGGTAAGCGCACCACCACGGTGACCGCCTCTCACGTGGTGATGGCGGCCGGGACCTGGGGTACCCAGCATCTGTTGCACTACGCCAAGGACGACGGCGCACTGCCCCGGCTCTCGCCGGCGCTCGGAAAGCTCACCCGCACCAACTCCGAGTCGATCCTCGGGGCGATGCGCCCCAATTACCTGCCGGAACAGGACTTCTCGGAGGGCGTGGCGATCACGTCGTCGTTCCATCCCCGGCCGGACACCCACATCGAGCCCGTCCGCTACGGCAAGGGCTCCAACGCCATCGCGATCCTGCAGACCCTTCTCACGGACGGGGACGGGCCGCTCCCGCGGTGGCGCACCCTGGTCGACGAGATCCGCCGCAAGCCGGGCATGTTCTTCCAGCTCTTCTACCTGCGGCGGTGGAGCCAGCGGTCGGTGATCACCCTGGTCATGCAGAACCTCGACAACTCTCTGGAGACCTCGGTCAAACGTCGCGGTCCGTTCCGGTACGTCACCAGCAAGCAGGGCCACGGCGAGCCCAACCCGACCTGGATCCCCGCGGGCAACGAGGCCACCCGGCGGATCGCCGAGAACATCGGCGGACTGGCCGGCGGGACGTGGGGCGAGATCGCCAACATGCCGATGACCGCGCACTTCCTGGGTGGATGTGCGATCTCCGATTCGCCGGACAGTGGCGTCGTGGACCCCTACCACCGGGTGTGGAACTACCCGACGATGCACATCGTGGACGGGTCGGCCATCTCCGCCAACCTCGGCGTGAACCCGGCGCTGAGCATCACCGCCCAGGCCGAGCGGGCCATGTCGCTGTGGCCCAACAAGGGCGAGGCCGACCCCCGTCCCGCGCAGGGCGAGCCCTACCAGCGCCTGACCCCGGTGCCGCCCGCGTCGCCGGTCGTGCCGGAGGCGGCGCCCGGCGCGCTGCGTCTGCCGATCGTCGGGGTCTCCAGTGGGGGTGCCCCCGCCCGCGTGTGAGTCCGGGTGGCGGGTGGACCCGGCCGAGTTCGGTTGCGTGCGGGCTGCGCCTAGACTCGACCTCGTGGCCGAGAACGCGCAGACCGACTCCCAGTTCACCGCCGAGGCAGCGGCTCCCCGCCCCGTCCTCGTCGTCGATTTCGGCGCCCAGTACGCGCAGCTCATCGCGCGGCGGGTGCGCGAGGCGAGGATCTACTCCGAGGTGATCCCGCACACGGCGACGGTGGAGGAGATCCGGGGCAAGAACCCGGTCGCCCTGGTCCTGTCCGGCGGACCGGCCAGCGTCTACGCGGACGACGCCCCGGCTCTCGACCCGGCGGTGCTCGATCTCGGGGTGCCGGTCTTCGGCATCTGCTACGGCTTCCAGGCCATGGCGGGCGCCCTGGGCGGTGAGGTCGCGCACACGGGAAGCCGCGAGTACGGGCGCACCGACGTGACGGTGTCGGGTGGCCTGTTGCACGCCGGACTGACCGAGCACCACCCGGTGTGGATGAGCCACGGGGACGCGGTCACGACCGCGCCCGAGGGGTTCACGGTGACGGCCACGTCCCCCGGTGCCCCGGTCGCGGCGTTCGAGTGCGCCGAACGCCGGATGGCCGGTGTCCAGTACCACCCCGAGGTCATGCATTCGCCTCACGGGCAGCAGGTCCTCACCCGCTTCCTCACCGAGATCGCGGGCCTCGAACCCACCTGGACGGCGTCCAACATCGCGGACCAACTGGTGGAGGCCGTCCGTGAGCAGATCGGTGACGGCCGGGCGATCTGTGGGCTGTCCGGTGGCGTCGACTCCGCGGTCGCGGCCGCGTTGGTGCAGAAGGCCATCGGGGACCGACTCACGTGTGTGTTCGTCGACCACGGTCTGTTGCGCGCGGGGGAGCGGGAGCAGGTCGAGAACGATTTCGTGGCCGCCACCGGTGCCCGCCTCATCACTCTCGACGATTCGGAGACCTACCTCGGTCACCTCGCCGGGGTGACCGACCCCGAGTCCAAGCGCAAGATCATCGGCCGCGAGTTCATCCGGTCCTTCGAGCGTGCCGTCACCCAGGCCCTCGAACTCCAGGGTGACGACGCCGCCTCCGTCGACTTCCTCGTCCAGGGCACCCTGTACCCGGACGTGGTCGAGTCAGGCGGGGGCGCGGGAACCGCCAACATCAAGAGCCACCACAACGTGGGCGGCCTGCCGGACGACATCGAGTTCTCGCTGGTGGAGCCGCTCCGCCTGCTGTTCAAGGACGAGGTCCGGGCCGTGGGCCGGGAGCTCGGGCTGCCGGAGGCGATCGTCGGTCGGCACCCCTTCCCCGGCCCGGGCCTGGCCATCCGGATCGTCGGGTCCGTCGACCGGGACCGGCTCGAGACCCTGCGCGCGGCGGACGCGATCGTGCGCGAGGAGATGACCGCGGCCGGGCTCGACGCCTCGGTGTGGCAGTGCCCGGTCGTGTTGCTCGCCGACGTCCGCTCCGTGGGCGTCCAGGGCGACGGACGCACCTACGGCCACCCGATAGTGCTGCGCCCGGTGAGCTCCGAGGACGCCATGACCGCGGACTGGACGCGCGTGCCGTACGAGACCCTCGCGCTGATCTCGGGACGCATCACCAACGAGGTCCCGGACGTCAACCGGGTCGTGCTGGACGTGACCAGCAAGCCGCCGGGCACCATCGAGTGGGAGTGACGGGCGGCGGGGACATCTCGGCGCGGAGTCATCCCCCGACCGTGACAACCGGCCGGCCCCTGTGGACGGGGCCGGCCGGGTATCCGACGTCGGTGTGCGGGTCAGCGTCGGATGACCATCGCCAGCCCGACCAGGACCAGTAGCACGAGTGACGCGGCGATCATCACGGTCGTCGTGATCACCGGCGCGCCCAGGATCGCCCACACGGCGACCCCGAGGGAGAGCAGTCCGGCCACCGCGAGCACCGGCGACCCGGAACGTTCGCGCCGCGCGACCGCGTCCGTCGCGGGCTCGTAGGCCACCCCGTACCCGGCCGGGATCCCGTGCACGGGGGCGGCCCCGTACCCGGCTGCGACCCCGTACGCGGGGGAGGTCCCGTACGGGAACCCCTGCGCGTCGGTGACGCCGGAGCCGTAGGGAAGCGGGTCCTGGAGCGGCTGGTCGGGGCGGGTCGTGGAGTCGGAGTGCAGGCTGGTCATGTCGGGGCTCCCGGTGGATTGCGGTTCTTCGTGGTCCGTGTCGTCGGTGTGGTCTGGGTGAGCTGTCGGGTCGTGGGCGCGCGGGTCACTCATCGCGTCACCACGACGCTTCCGACGCCGGAGTGCACGCTGAGGGTCAGGACGGGGCCGGAGACATCGCCGGACAGGCCGGTCGGGCAGTCCACGCTCCCGATGTCGGTGGTGCAGTTCGTCTCCACGGTGACCCCGTCGGGCAGCAGCACCTGCACTTCTCCGACGTTGTTGGCGATGCTGTAGCTGCGATCGCGGTCCAGCTCCAACTCGCGCATGTCCACGGTGATGCTGCCGACCTGATGGTTGATCGGGGCGTCCAACTGGGCGGGGTCGGTGATCTCGATCAGCTGCTCGCCGGTGCCCTCCCAGCCGCCCTCGGGCACCTGGACCAGCGAGGCGAGAAGGACGAAACCGGCGAGGGGGCCGGCGACGACCAGCAGTCCGTGCCCTCTGCGGGTGACCGCGCCGACGAGTAGCCCGCCGGCCACCACGGCGAGTCCGATCGCGGCGATCCTCGTGGCGTCGAGCCAGACCACCCCGCCGAGTGTCGCCAGTCCACCGGCCACGGCCACCGCGATGAGCGCCAGACCGAGGGTGACCTTGGTCAGCCGGGACCGGGGGCGCGGCGGTGCGGCCG
>NZ_JADDKI010000341.1:0-1406 GCF_015356725.1 Dietzia sp. SYD-A1 | reverse complement strand
GGCGTGGGGCGAGCGCGCGCGTGGCGTGGGGCGAGCGCGCGGGGTGTGAGCACTATGGCGTGGGGGCGCCGCCGGTGACCGAGAGCGTGTTCCCGGTGGTGTACGAGGACTCCTCGGAGGCCAGGTAGACGTACGCGCCCGCCATCTCGACCGGCTGTCCGGGACGGCCCAGCGGGTTCTTGTGACCGAAGGTCGGCAGCTTCTCGGGCTTCTGCCCGCCGCTCACCTGCAGCGCCGTCCAGAACGGCCCGGGCGCGACGGCGTTGACGCGGATCCCGCGCGGTGCGAGCTGCTGCGCGAGGGACTTGGACATCGTGTTGACGGCGGCGCGCGAGGTGGCGTAGTCCACGAGACCCGGCGACGGGGTGTACGCCTGCACCGAGGACGTGAAGATCACGCTCGACCCGGGCTGCAGATGCCCGAGCGCCTCCTGCATCATCCAGAACGGTGCCGAGATGTTGACGTTCATCGTCTCAGCCCACTGCTCGGAGGTCAGGTCCTCGAGGTGCTCGACGAAGGTCTGCCGTGCGGCGTTGAGCACGAGGACGTCCAGCCCGCCGAGTCCGGTGACGGCGTCGCGGACGATCCCGCGCGCGACCGCCTCGTCCCCGACGTCGCCGGGGAGCAGGACGCAGGTCCGGCCGGCCGCACGCACGAGCTCGGCCACCTCGTCGGCGTCGGACTGCTCCGCGGGCAGGTAGCCGATCGCCACGTCCGCGCCCTCCCGCGCGTAGGCGATGGCCACGGCGCGGCCGATCCCGGAGTCACCGCCGGTGATCAGCGCCCGCCGCCCGGTGAGCCGACCGTGGCCCACGTACGAGTCCTCGCCGTGGTCGGCGGGCGGGTCCAACCGGGAGGCCAACCCCGGAACCGGCTGCTGCTGGACCGGCACCTCGATCTGGTACTTCGCCGTCGGGTCGACGAGCACGGGATCCCCGGACTGGTCAGAGGGTTGAACTGTCGGATCGGTGGTCACGTACGCCTCCCTGGTCGTCTGGACTCCCGACCGTACGCCTCCGGCGACCGGATGCGAGCGGGCCCGGGATCCCCCACAATGCGGGCACGACAGCCGTCAACCGAACCGAAGGAGTGGGCATGCCCCGTTACCGCGTGATCGATCCCGAGCAGAACGTCATCGATGAGAAGGAGTTCGCCGACGACACCAAGGCCTACGACTGGTTCAAGACCGTGGAGGTGCCCGACGATGCTCTCGGGTACGCCATGGAGGTCGACATGAACGGTGAGTGGACACGCTTCGAGATCAACGACGGCGGCACCAACACCTCGCCGGCCGCCGACGAGGGCACCGGCGTGGCCTGATCTGCCACACCGGCAGAAGACTTCCGGCCACTCGGCCGAGCCCGTCGGGCCGACTCCCCCACCGCGCCACCCGGGGGGTCGGCCCG
>NZ_JADDKI010000340.1:0-1785 GCF_015356725.1 Dietzia sp. SYD-A1 | reverse complement strand
GCTCCCTCGACCGGGCGGCCGGACCTGGTGACGGCGAGGGTCCGCGCACCGCAGGCGGTGAGCAGCGGCACGAGTTCGCGCCCGATGCCGCCGGCGCCGATGATCGCGACCGAGGCGCCCCGGAGCGTGCGGACGGCCGGATCGACGGCGTCTTTGTCCCAGCGGGTGTGGGCTGAGCGGACGACCTGGCGTGTGCCCGCGAGCAGCAGGGCGAGCGCGTGCTCGGCGACTCCACGGGCGTAGAAGCCGGAGGCGTTGGTCCAGGTCCGGTGCTCGTCGAGTATGCCCGCGGCGACGAAGTGCTCGATGCCCGCGGTGCTCAGTGCCACCCACTCGACGTGGTCGGGAAGCGCCGGAAAGCCGTCGGGGCCCCCGATCCACACCAGCACCCGGGCCTCGTCCAGGGACACCACCGAGCCGCCCGCGCCCTCCACCGCGCCGACGAGGTGGGGGTCGCGGGTCGGCTCGACGGCCACACGTAGGCCGGTGGCGTCACCCGGGGTGGGGCTCATGTCGGCAGGGCATTCTTTCCCGTCTCGGAGATGGTGGACACGGTGAGGAGCCCGATCAGGCAGACCCCGATCACCCAGTATGCGGGCGCCATGCCGCTGCCGGTCCAGGCGACGAGCTGAGCGGCGAAGTACGGGGCGGTCCCGCCGGCGATGATGGTGCCGATGTTGAAGCCCAGGGCGACGCCCGTGTAGCGGACGCGGCGGCCGAAGAGCTCGGTGAACAGCGGGAACGCGGGCACCTGGACCACGCCGTTGAGCACCATGTAGACGAAGTACACCAGACCCACCACGAGGATGCTCTGGGTGGCGCCGAGCAGCATGAACACGGGGACCGCGATCACGATGTAGGACAGGTACCCGGCGATCAGGACGGGCTTACGGCCGAAGCGGTCGGTGAGGGCGCCGCTGATCGGGAAGGTGGCGCACGCGCAGGCGATCGCGATGGCGGAGGTCCAGTAGACGGCGCTCTTGCCGAATCCGAGATCGTTGGTGAGGTAGACGCTGAAGTAGGTCAGGGCGATGTAGCCGGAGCCGTTCATGGCCACCGCGACGCCCACGACCTTGGCCACCGACCACGGGTGGTCCCGGAGGACGCCGAGGAGGGGGTTCTTGACGACCTCCTTCTTCTCGGCCATCGCCTCGAACTCCGGGGTGTCCTCGAGCTTCATCCGGATGCGCAGGCACACGAAGGCCAGGGGGAGGGCCAGGAGGAACGGGATGCGCCAACCCCACGAGGCCATGGCCTCCTCGCCGACGATGAGGGTGACGAGGCCGACGACGGCGGCGGCCACCGCGAAGCCGAGGGTGGCGCCAATCGGGGTGAAGGAGCCGAAGAAGCCGCGGCGGCTGGCGGGCACGGTCTCGGCGATGTACGTCGCCGCGCCGCCGATCTCGCCGCCGGCGGAGAAGCCCTGCGCCAGGCGGACCAGGACGAGCAGGATCGGGGCGGCGACACCGATCGCGGCGTGGGCCGGGAGCATGCCGAGGATGCCGCTGGCCACGCCCATGGCCACGACGCTGGCGATGAGCGCCGTCCGGCGGCCGATCCGGTCACCGAGGCGACCGAAGAAGATGCCGCCGACCGGTCGTGCCACGTAGGCGACGCCGAAGACGGCCAGGGTCGAGAGGATCGACGCCGCGGGGTCCTGCGAGGGGAAGAAGAGCGGCGCGATGAAGATCGCCAGGAACCCGTAGACGGCGAAGTCGTAGTACTCGATGAGGGTGCCGACCCCGCCGGCGAGCGCCGCCCGGCGGGTGAGCCTGGGGTCGGGGG
>NZ_JADDKI010000339.1:0-4924 GCF_015356725.1 Dietzia sp. SYD-A1 | reverse complement strand
TGCTGGAACTGACCACCGGACGGCGCCGCTGGCTGCTGTTCGTCAACATCGTGGCGGTGTCGCTGGTCGTCGCGACGATGTCCGCTCTGTACACGTCGCTGCCGGACATCGCCGTGGCCACCGGCGCCACCCAGGCCCAGCTCACGTGGATCATCGACTCCTACACGCTGGCGCTCGCCGCGCTCGTGCTCACCGCCGGCGCGCTGGGGGACCGCTTCGGCCGCCGGGCCACCCTCATCGTGGGACTGGTCCTGTTCACCGCGGCCTCGGCCCTGCCCATCTGGCTGGACTCGCCGCTGTGGGTGATCGCCCTGCGGGCGGTGGCAGGGGTGGGCGCGGCGTTCGTCATGCCCTCCACCCTCTCGCTGCTCACCGCCAGCTTCCCGTCCGAACGCCGGGGCACCGCAGTGGGGATGTGGGCCGGGTTCGCGGGCATCGGCGGGATCGTCGGCCTGCTCAGCTCGGGCCTCATGCTGCAGATCTGGTCGTGGAAGTCGATCTTCGTGGTCTACTCCGTGGTCGGCCTTCTCGTGCTCCTGACGGCCTTCACCATCGGCGAATCCGTGGCCTCCCGGCACGGTCGGCCGGACGTGCTGGGGTCCGTGTTCTCGGCGTTGGCGGTCGGCGGAGTCGTCTTCGGGCTCATCGAGGGGGCGCACACGAGCTTCGGAGAACCCCTCGTCGTCGTCGCCCTGGTGGCGGCGGTCGTGAGCCTGATCGGCTTCGTCCTGGTCGAACTCCGCGCCACCGACCCCCTCCTCGACGTGCGGTACTTCCGGCGCCGCGGCTTCACCACCGGGTCGGTCGCCGTGGGCATGCAGTTCCTCACGATCTTCGGGTTCTTCCTGCTCATGGTGCAGTACCTCCAGCTGGTCAAGGGGTACGACGCGCTTTCCGCCTCCCTGGCGCTGGCCCCGATGGTGATCCCGGTGATGGTCTTCTCGCTCCTCTCGCCCCGCATCACGGCGCGGGTCGGACTCCGGGTGGTCACCGTGGTGGGACTGGCGGCGATCGCGACCGGGATGGTCCTGCTCTCCCGACTGGGAGTGGACTCGACCTACTGGGAGATCCTCTGGCCGCTGCTCGTGGCCAGTGTGGGACTGGGCGTGTCGACCGCACCCGCCACCTCCGCGATCGTGTCCGACATCTCGGTGGACGAGCAGGGCGTGGCCGCCGCCGTCAACGACGCGATGCGCGAGGTGGGCGCCGCCATCGGCATCGCGATCTCCGGCAGCATCCTGGCAGGCAGCTACGCCACCGGGATCGTCGACGTCCTGCCAGGCGTGCCCGAGTCCGGACGGCAGGCGGTGGAGAGCTCTTTCGCGGGAGCGGTCGAGTACGTCACCATCGCCGGGCCCGCGCTGCAGGGCATCGTCGACGCCGCCGCGGAGGTCTTCGCGACAGGGATCTCCGACGCGATGTTCGCCCTGGGAATGGTCGCGGCGGGTGCGGCGGTGCTGCTGCTGTTCGTGGCGCCCGGCCGGAGGTACGTTCCGCACGGCGAGTCGGAGTCCGGCGATGCGGTGGCCGCGGGCGCTCCTGCACGCACCCGGCTCAGCTAGCGCTCACTCCGCGGCTCGAACCGGGCTCCGCCCGTTGCGCCGGTTGCTCGCCGCTGCCCTCGCTAGCGCTCACTCCGCGGCTCGAACCGGACGGTCACCGCCTTGAAGCCGGGCGTGTTGGACTCCCGCGCGACGTTCTGACGGTGGACCAGGTTGTTGGCCTCGGGGAAGTAGGCCGCGCAGCAGCCGCGGGCCGTCGGGTAGGACACCAGCCGGAACTCGTCCGCCCGGCGCTCGCTGGTCACTCTGTCCGAGCCGGTGAACACACTCACCACGTCGACCAGCTGGCGGTCCGCGAGACCCAGGTCGCGCAGGTCGTCCGGGTTCACCAGGATCACCCGCCGGCCCTCGGAGATGCCCCGGTAGCGGTCGTCGAGACCGTAGAAGGTGGTGTTGTACTGATCGTGCGACCGCAGGGTCTGCAGGATCAGGTGCCCGGCCGGCGCCTCCAGCCACTCCAGCGGTGACACCGTGAACTGCGCGCGCCCCGACGGAGTCGCGAAGGACCGGGTGTCGCGCGGCGGATTGGGCAGCACGAAGCCGGACTTCTGTCGCACCCGGCGGTTGTAGTCCGAGAACCCGGGGATCACGCGCGAGATGTGGTCGCGGATGACGTCGTAATCCTCCGCCATCGCCCGCCACCCCACCGGGTGGTCGTGGCCCAGGATCGCCTCTGCCATGCCCGCGACGATCTGCGGTTCGCTGAGGAGTTGGTCCGACACCGGCTCCAGGCGCCCCTGGGACGAGCGGATCACCGACATCGAGTCCTCCACCGAGACGAACTGTGCGCCCCCCGGATGGCGGTCGTCACGGTCCGTCCGTCCGAGGGTCGGGAGGATGAGCGACGTCTGACCGTGGACCGCGTGTGAGCGGTTGGGCTTGGTCGACACGTGCACGGTCAACCCGGTGCGCTGCATCCCGGTCTCGAGCACATCGGTGTCCGAGCACGCCTTGGCGAAGTTGCCGCCCATGGAGACGAACACGTCCACGTCACCGCGCTCGAACGCCTCGAGTGTCTCCGTCGAGTCGTAGCCGTGCTCACGCGGCGAGGTGATGCCGAACTCATCGTCGAGCCCGTCCAGCAGCATCGCGCCCGGTTTCTCCCAGATCCCCATGGTCCGGTCGCCCTGCACGTTCGAGTGTCCGCGGACCGGGCAGGCGCCGGCGCCGGGCTTGCCGAAGTTGCCCTGCAGCAGCAGAACATTGACGATCTCGCGCAGGGTGTCCACCGAATGGGGCTGCTGCGTGAGTCCCAGTGCCCAGCAGATGATCGTGCCCCGCGAGTGCACGAGCAGCGTGGCCAGTCGCTCGATCTGGTCGCGTCGCATGCCCGTGGCCCGCTCGGTGGCCTCCCAGTCCAGCGCGGCACGCGCGGCGGCGTAGTCCCGGAACCCCTCGGTGCACGTGTCCACGAATTCGCGGTCCACCACGGTTCCCGGAGCCGCGTCCTCCGCGCGCAGCAGCAGATGGCCGAGGGCTTGGAACAAGGCGAGGTCGCCACCCACCTTGATCTGCAGGAAGTCGTCCGCGACGGTCTCGCCTCCGCCCTCGACGAGGCTCTTGGCGATCCCCGTCGGGGACTGGGGGTCGGCGAACCCGAGCAGGCCGGCCTCGGGCAACGGGTTCACGGCCACCACGTGGGCACCGCGTCGCCGGGCGTCGGTGAGGGCGGAGAGCATCCGCGGGTGGTTGGTGCCGGGATTCTGTCCGACGACGAGGATGACGTCCGCGTGATCGAAATCCTCCAGCGAGACGGTCCCCTTGCCGATGCCGATCGTGGGCGTCATCGCCGATCCGGACGACTCGTGACACATGTTGGAGCAGTCGGGCAGGTTGTTGGTGCCGATCGACCGCGCGAGCAGCTGGTACATGAACGCGGTCTCGTTGGCGGTGCGGCCCGAGGTGTAGAACACGCAGCGGTCCGGCGACGTGGAGTTCACGTGCTCGGCCATGAGTGCGAACGCGTCCCGCCAGGAGATGGGGGAGTAGTGGTCGTCACCCGGTCGCAGCACCACCGGCTCGGTGATCCGGCCCTGGTTTCCCAGCCAGTACTCGGTCTTGTCACGTAGCTCGCGGATCGGGTGGGCGGCCCACCACTCGGGGGTCACCGTCCGGGTGGTGGACTCCTCGGCCACGGCCTTGGCGCCGTTCTCGCAGAACTCGGCGGGTTTGCGCGGCCCGGTGATGGACTCGGGCCAGGCGCATCCGGGGCAGTCGGTGCCGCCGCGGTGGTTGAGGCGGGCCAACGCCTGCGCCGTCCGGGACACTCCGGCTTGCGAGATCCCCCGCTCGAGCGCCACCGAGACGGCCTTGAGACCCGCCGCGCTGGTCTCGGGTTCGCCCACCCGGATCCGGGTCTCGTCGATGTCGGCGACGGGCGCGGACCGACGGATGCGAGGAATCAGGCTCATAAGCCCATTGTGCGCCCGAACACACCTCGCCGCAGCCGCGGCCCCGGCGTGCGCGTGGCCGGTAGATCAGTCGCCGATGCGCTCCGGATGGGTGTAGACGGTGGCGCGGTCGCCACGACTGAACCCGACCAGCGTCACCCCGGTCTCGCCGGCGAGGTCCACGGCCAACGACGAGGGGGCGCTGACCGCGGAGATCACCGGTATGCCCGCCATCGAGGTCTTCTGCACCAATTCGAACGAGGCCCGCCCCGAGACCTGCAGGATCGTCTCTCGTAGCGGGAGCCGGCCCTCGCGCAGTGCCCAGCCCACCACCTTGTCGACCGCGTTGTGCCGTCCCACGTCCTCGCGCAGGCAGAGCAGGTCGCCCTCGGGGGAGAACAGTGCCGCCGCGTGGACCCCGCCGGTCCGGCCGAAGACGATCTGCTTCTCGCGGAGCCGGTCGGGCAGGGAGAGCAGGACCGCAGCCCCGACCAGGGGGGTGGCCGGTTCGGCGGGGAAATGGGTCGCCGTGCGCACCTCCGCGATCGAGTCGACGCCGCACACCCCGCAGGAGCTGGTCATGGCGGTCGCGCGGACGGACCGGGGCTCCGGGACATCGGGGGACAGGGTCACGGTGAGGGTGTTGTAGTCCTGCTCGGTGCGGCCGCTCACCGTGGTGCAGTAGCAGATCTCCGGGAGGTGGTCGCGGTGCCAGATCGCTCCCTCTGACACCAGGTAACCGGCGGCCAGGTCCATGTCGTCGCCCGGGGTGCGCATCGTGACGAGATAGGGTCGTCCGCCGAGACGGATCTCCAGCGGCTCCTCCACCGCGAGGGTCGCCACCTCTCCTCTGGCGTCACTCCCGGCGATGATCCTCTGCGCGGGGTGACGACTCGTCCGTCGTCCCATGGTGCGAGGCTAGGAGCATGGGTCAGTAATGGCTCGAAGCGCGCCGAGAGTACGGCGGAGTGC
>NZ_JADDKI010000338.1:0-7804 GCF_015356725.1 Dietzia sp. SYD-A1 | reverse complement strand
GTGTTCCCGCGCCCGGGTGACACCCACGTACAACAACCGCCTCTCCTCCTCGATGGCGTCCGGCCCGGCCTTGACGGCGTGGCTGATGGGCAGACCGCCCTCGTGCACCCCGAGGAGGAAGACCGCATCCCACTCGAGTCCCTTGGCGGCGTGTAACGAGGCCAGGGTGACCCCGCGCTCGTCCGGTGCGTGCCGCGCGGCCGCGCGGGCGCGGAGCCCCGCGACCACCGGCAGGAGCCCGGGGCGGTCCCCCGTGGTGGCGATCTCCTCCACCAGTCCCATCAGCGCGGTGAGGGACTCCCACTTCTCCCTGGCCTGGGCGCCCGACGGCTCGGCCGCCGTGAGACCCAACGGCTCCAGGGCCGCCCGGATCACGCGGACGACGTCGGAGGGATCGGTGAGCGCGGAGTACTCCCCGGCCGCCGACTCGTCCGAGCCGTCGACCAGTCTGTCGATCGCCGCCATCGCACGCCTGACCACCGTCCGGTCGAAGAATCCCTCGCCCCCCTTGAGCCGGTAGCCGATCCCCACCTCGTCCAGCGCGGCCTCGATGCGCTCCGACTGCGCGTTGACCCGGTAGAGCACCGCGATCTCCGCGGGGTCGAGCCCACCGTGGACCAGGTCGGCGATCGCCCCCGCCACGGCCTCGGCCTCCGCGTCCTCGTCCGCGTACTCGGTGAGCACGGGCTCGGGCCCTGGCGGTCGCATCCCCCGGAGAGTGAGCCCGGCCGCCCGGAAACGCCCCGAGCCGGACCCGATCACGGCGTTGGCGAGCTCGACGACCTGCGGCGTGGACCGGTAGTCCGACTCCAGCCGCACGACGGTCGCCTCCGGGTAGCGCTCTTCGAACCCGAGCAGGTAGTCCGGGTCCGCGCCGGCGAAGGAGTAGATGGTCTGGTTGACGTCACCCACCACGGTGAGGTCGTCGCGTCGGCCCAGCCAGGCCGATAGCAGGCGCTGCTGGGCGGGGGTGACGTCCTGGAACTCGTCCACCACGAAGCACCGGTAGCGGTCCCGGAACTCCTCGGCGATCGCCGGGACCTCCTCCACGAGGTCCGCCATGTGCCCCAGCAGGTCGTCGAAATCGAGCATGCGGACCGGGCCCGAGACCTTGAGGTCCTCGTAGGCGCGGAACGCCCGCGCCACCTCCGGGGCGGGGGCCGGGAGGTCACGCCCGAGCGCGATCGCACGCTCGGCGTACGTGTCGGGGGTGAGCAGACTGGACTTGGCCCAGCCGATCTCGGTGAGGACGTCCCGGATCGTCTCCGTCGAGGGATCCAGCCCCACCCGGCGGACGGCCTGGGCGACCGCCCGGAACTGCCCGTCGAGCAGCTGCCAGGGCTCCTCTCCGTAGACCCGGGGCCAGAAGTAGGACAGATTGCGCAGCGCCGCCGAGTGGAAGGTCCTCGCCTGGACCGGGCCCGTCCCGGCCTCCGCGACGCCCAGTCCGGCGAGCCGCATGCGTAGTTCGCCCGCCGCACGGGCGGTGAAGGTGACGGCGAGGACCTGGTCCCCCCGCACGTGACCGGTGGTCACCAGGTGGGCGATGCGGCGGGTGATGGTGCGCGTCTTGCCGGTGCCCGCGCCGGCGAGGATGCAGACGGGGCCGCGGGGGGCCAGGACGGCCCGCCGCTGCTGGGGGTCCAGTCCGTCGAGGGCCGACTCCCTGTCACGTCGCACGTCTTCCACGCCCCCATGGTGGCATCCTGCCCCGACACCGGCGCCTCGGGCCTGCCCCGGGAAGATTCCACCGTCGTCGGACGTTGAACCCCGTCATGAGCGAACCGAGGAACGACAGCGATCTCACGGCCGGCGGCGCGGAGGCCCTGACCCTCTACACCACCTCCTGGTGCCCCTTCTGCACCCGACTCAAGAAGCTGCTGGACGAGAAGGCGATCGGGTACGTCGAGATCGACGTCGACGCCGACCCCGACGCCGCGGCGTTCGTGGAGAGCGTCAACGGGGGCAACCGCGTCGTCCCCACCGCCCTGTACTCGGACGGCACCACCGCCACCAACCCCCCGGCCTCTCAGGTCAGGGCCAAGCTCGCCGAGCTCGCGGGCGCCTGACCCGCCGGGCACCTCACCCGCCGTCCACCGCCGCCGCCCACGACCGGAGCATCACGTGGGCGATCGACACCGGCGGCGCCACCCTCAGCGTGCCCCGGCCGTCGAGCGCTGCGCGGACGTCGTCGACGTCGAACCAGGCGGCCTCGCTGATCTCCTCGTCCTCGAGGACGATCGGCGCGTCCGGGTCGCCGATGGCGTGGAATCCCACCATCAGCGAGCGCGGGAACGGCCAGGGTTGACTGCCGAGGTAGCGGACGCGGTCCACGGCCACGCCGACCTCTTCCTGCACCTCGCGAACCACGCATCCCTCCAGCGACTCCCCCGCCTCCACGAATCCCGCGACGTGGGAGTACATCCCCGTCGGCCAGACCGGCTGGCGGGCGAGGAGTACCCGACGGCCCCCGTCGTGGACCAGGCAGATCACGGCCGGGTCCGTGCGGGGGTACTCGGGCCCGCCGTGGAAGGGGTCCTCGATCGCCCAGCCCGCGTCCACTCGGCGCGGATGGTGCTGCGGTCCCCGGCCCCGCACGGTGTCCCGGTGCCACCCGAGCAGCGCGAGGGCCTGTGATGCCAGCGCCCCGTCTCCGTCCACGAGGTCCGCTCCGGACGACCGGAGGGTCGTCACCGACGGATCGTCGGGGAGCTCATCCTCCGGCATCGCCCAGAGGTGGCGACCCTCCTCCGTGAGCCCGAGGAACACCGCGGTCTCGGGCATCCGGTCCGCGTGGTCCATCGCGGGCTCCAGCCGGAGGCGTCGACGGCCACCCGCCACGGGATCGGTGGCGAACCGATCACGGTGGTCGATCCGCACCACCCGCGCGGTGGCCCACCCCCGCGCCAGACCGTCGGCGTCCTGGCGCAGGTGCGCGGCCCGGTCGGGGGCGGCGACGGACAGGACGGGGTCGGAGTCGAGGCTGAAGTCCAGCGGCATGGTCGGGTTCCTTCTCGCGGATCATGGGAGGCGGTCAGCGTATCCGGAGACCTTCCCGCCGGCCCGGGTCACCCGGGCCGACCGCCCCGGTGCCGGAATCAGCTTGCGACCATCCTGATGTAGAGCAGGCGGTCGCCGGTCTCCAGCGCATCGGCCTGCGGTTCGTTGACCTTGATCAACTGGCCCTTGCGGACGACCCCCAGGACGAGTTCGGCGAGGTGTCGCGGGGACCCGCCGACCTCGGACTCCTCGACCCGTCGTTCGGCGATGGAGAAACCCTCGTCCGGCGTCAGCAGGTCCTCCATCATCCCCACGACGGTCGGGGTGATGGTCGCCAGTCCGAGCAGCCGGCCAGCCGTCTCGGCGGAGACCACCACGGAGTCGGCACCGGACTGTTTCAGCAGATGCTTGTTGTCGGACTCGCGGACGGTGGCGACGATCTTCGCGTTGGGTGCGAGCTCTCGGGCGGTCAGCGTGACCAGCACCGCCGTGTCATCGGAGTTGGTCGCCACCACCACGGACGCGGCGCGCGTCACGCCCGCGAGCTTGAGGACGTCCGACCGGGTGGCCGAGCCCTGGACCGTGACCAGACCGCGCGCGGCCGCCGACTTGAGCGCCTGGGGGTCGGTGTCGACGACGACGATGTCGTCGGGAGCGGTGTCGTCGGCGAGCATCGCCGCGACGGCGGACCTGCCCTTGGTTCCGTAGCCGACGACGACGGTGTGGTTACGCACGAGGTTCCTCCAGCGCTGGATCCTGAGGGCCTGACGGGACTGCTCGGTGAGCACCGACAGGGTGGTACCGACGAGCAGGATCAGGAAGAGCACGCGCAGCGGCGTGATCAGGATGGCGTTGAGCAGCCGCGCCTGCTGGGTGATCGGGGAAATGTCTCCGTAGCCCGTTGTCGAGAGGGAGACCGTGGCGTAGTAGAAGGCGTCGACGACCGTGATCCTGCCGTCGGCGCCTCCGCCGCCCTCGTACCCCTCCTGATCGAAGTACACCACGAGTGCCGCCAACGTCAGCGTGAGCACGGCCATCAGCACGCGCTTGCCGATCAGTCGCCACGGGCTCTCGGCATTGGCGGGGATGCTCACCACGCCCACGAGGATGTGGTCGGGGCTCTCGTCCAGTGGGTCGCTGCTGCGGGAACGGGACGCGAGTGGGCGCTTCCTCACCATCAGCAGCTCCGTTCCGGGACGAGACCACCGTCGTTCATCGGGGTCACCCGGACCATCGTGGCCTATCGGCCCCTGTCGGACAACAACCGCCCTCTCCCGGGGCCGGTGGACAGCAGTTGCCGCAGTTCCTCCGCATCGGGCAGAGCGTCCGGTTCAACGGTCCTCCCGACGCGGACGTAGTGGAAGGCGGCCCGGACCCTGTCGAGCTCGACCGGTCGACCGAGCCTGGCCGAGACGATCCTGGCCCAAGCGTAACGGTAGACCGCCAACTGGAGCGAGACGGCCGGCATCTCTCCCGGACCCGGCACCCGCCCGGTTTTCCAGTCCACGACGATCCACTCGTCCCCGTCCGCGAACACCGCGTCCATCCGGCCGCGCAGCAGGTGACCCCCGAGGCCCACCTCGAAGGGCACCTCCACTGCCTCGGGGGTCAGCCGTGACCACCTCGACGCCTCGAACGCCTTCTTCAGCGCCGCGAGGTCCGCCTCCGACACGCCGTCGACCGCCCCGTGGTCCCCTGCTCCGGGGAGGTCGTCGATGTCGAGCAGGTGGGTGGCTCCGAATCGGTGCTCCACCCACTGGTGGAACCGCGTTCCCCGGCGGGCGAAACGGTCGGGCCGGAACGGCACCGGTCGGCGCAGCCGGTCGGCGTACGCATCCGGATCGGTCGCCATGGCCACGACCTCCCCCGCCGTCAACCGGCGCGGTAGGACCACTCTGTCGCGCTGCTCGGCGGCCCGGCGCGCATCCGCGAGCAGCGGCGCCGCAGTGAGGTGCCAAAGCCGGGCGGGTCCGTGGTCGGGAGCCGGGTCGACCCCGGGATCCACGGGACGGGCCTGCGACACCGCGTCCGCCGCCGTCCTGCGATCGTTCACCGACGCACGCGGCCAGGTGGCCTCGACCACCGTCGTGGTGGCCGGGTTGGTGGCCGACGGCGTGACGACGAGGGGGTCCACCACCCCGAGGGATTCGGGTCCCCGGCAGAACTCGAGGGCCTCGTCGAGGAACTCCGACGGGCCACGGGGTGTGGAGCCACTGCCGTGCCAGTGGGAGGCCGAGAGCAGAAGGGAGTGTTCCGCCCGGGTGACGGCCACGTAGAACAGGCGTCGGTCCTCGTCGAGCGACCGCTTCTTGACGCGGTCGATGTGGGCCTTGAGCGTGGCCTCCAGTCGTTTGCGGTCCCCGATTCCGTCGAACCGGGGCACCGGCACGCCTCCGGGGTTGTCCTCGCCCTCGCGGTCCCCGCGGAGGTACTCGGGCAGGTGGGTGGCCGCTCGAACCGAGGTCTGGGGCGCGCGGTCGGAGGGGAATATCCCGACGGACAGGTGGGGCACGGCGACGATCTCCCATTCCAACCCCTTGGCCGAGTGCACGGTGAGGATCTGTACCCGTCCCGGAACGGAGGCGACCTCGCCCCGTGCGAGCCCGCCGTCCACCATGCGTGCCAGATCGAGGTGTGCCAGGAAGGCGTCCAGACCCTGACCGCGGTCGGCCCCGAATCCCGCGGCCACCTCCTGCAGCTCATCGAGCTGCTCTCGTGCCTCTCCCCCGCCGGTGCGCTCCCGGAGGCGCACCTCGGCGTCCAGACCCAGCGCCTGTTCCGCGGCGGCGACGAGTCTGGCAGGGGGAGCGGATGACCGCGCTCGAAGCCCGGCGATGATCCGCGAGAGCCCGGTGATGCGGGCCAGGCCGTCTGGGCTGTAGTCGCCCTCGGGGCCCGGGTCGGCCAGCGCGTCCGCGAGTCCCGCGGCATCGGTCTCCTCGCCGCGGGCGATGGCGTCCAGTGCGTCCTCGAGTTCGCGGACGGAGGACAGTGCTCCTCCGGCCTCGGCCGGGCGCCGGAGTGAGAGCGCGGACGCCCGTCTGGCCAGCGCGGCCAGATCGGCGGCCCCCAGGGCGAACCTTGGCCCTGTGAGCAGCCGCATCAGGGGCGCACCGGCGCCGGGACGGGCGACCACCGTGAGCAGTGAGACCACGTCCGCGATCTCGGGGACGTCCAGCAGTCCCCCCAGCCCGACGACCTCCACCGGCAGTCCGCGGTTCTCCAGCGCCTCGGCGATGGGCCCGGAGTCGCCGTTGCGTCGGACGAGCACGGCGGCGGTGGGGACACGACCGGCCGCCTCCGCCGCGCGGTACCGGCGGGACACCTCGTCGGCCAGCCACTCCCGCTCGGCGTCCGCGGTGTCCAGCACCGCCACCTGCAGGTCGGCGGGTTCGGCGCCGGGACGCGCTCGCAGCTGCGGGACCGGCACGGTGCCAGGGCGGTCCCGCAGCGGCTGGGTGATCCGGTTGGCCAGGGAGAGCACCTCCGGGGGGTTCCGCCACGAGGTGGTCAGCTCGAGCAGGTGGGACCGCTGCCCTTCGGGCCGGGGGAAGTCGTCGCGGAAGCGGTCGAGGTTGGAAGCCGATGCCCCTCTCCACCCGTAGATGGACTGCATCGGGTCCCCCACCGCGGTGACCGCGGGCACCGGACCGGCGCCGCCGCCGAACAACGAGCTCAGCAGGACCCGCTGGGAGTGGCCGGTGTCCTGGTACTCATCGAGGAGCACCACCCGGAACGCCCGACGCTCGGCCTCACCGACCTGCGGGTGGTCGCGGGCCACCGTGGCGGCGAGCGCCATCTGCGAGGCGTGGTCCATGGCGGACTCCGCCCGCATCCGAGCGGCGACCGCGTCGACGAGATCCGCCAGTTCTTCACGGTGCCCCTGGACGGTGGCGGCCTCGTCGAGCCACTTGGTGGGGGTCTCGCGCTGGCCGGGCCCGCCGGGCAGTGTGGCGACCAGCGTCGTGATCAGATCGGGGTGGGTCCGCAGGTCGTCGGTGGTGACGAGGTGCTCGGACAGTTGCCCCGCCAGTGCCAGGACGTCGCGGGTGACCTGGGCAGCGGAGGACCGCGTCGCCAGCGGGGACTCCCAGCGTGAGACCACGTCGTGGGCGAGGTGGAACGCCGCGGTCGGTGTGAGCAGCCGCGAATCCGGTTCGACCGGCACCAGCAGGCCGTAGGACCCGAGAAGAGTGCCCGCGAACGCGTGATAGGTCGAGATCTGGGGATCCTCGGTGCGGATCGACTCCGCGATCCTGGGGTCCGCCCCCGGGCCCGCGCAGAGCGCGCTTCCCGCCAGTGCCTCGAGCCGCCGCCGGATCCTCCTGGACAACTGCTGGGCCGCCTTGCGGGTGAAGGTGAGCCCCAGGATCTCCGACGGGCGCGCATGACCGTTGGCGACCAGCCACACCACGCGCGCCGCCATGGTCTCGGTCTTGCCCGCCCCAGCGCCCGCCAGCACGAGGGTGGGTTCGGCGGGGCCGGCGATCACGGCCGCCTGCTCCGGGGTGGGCCGGTGGACGCCGAGTGCGTCGGCGATGTCGTCGGGTCCCATCGAGGAGGTCACTCGATCACCTGCCGGCCCTCCGGTTGCGCGGGGCAGCTGGACCGGACTCCACAGTGGTCACACCACGGACCCACGCGGGCCGTGTAGGACGGCCCCACCGTCGCACGACCGGCGTCGACCACGCGGTCGGTCAACGCCTCTGCGGCCTCGCGGCCGAGCGGGTCCTGGACCCGTTCCGTGGGCAGGCGGCCCTCCCGGCCCCCGAGGTACAGGAGGAGCCCGCCGCCCGGCTCGCGA
>NZ_JADDKI010000337.1:0-6407 GCF_015356725.1 Dietzia sp. SYD-A1 | reverse complement strand
GGCACGCACCGCGGCGGCCGCGCGTCCGGACCACCGGCTGCCGTGCCGCCCAGGGCGTTTGTCACGAGGTCCACGGCCCGCGGCGAGGCGAGCACCGTCAGATGTCCCGATCGGTCGTCCTCGCAGCCGTCCTGGAGCCTGACGACCCACAGATCCACGAAGTCCGGGACCACGGGTGCGGTGACGGGGCCGGTGAGTTCGTCATAGTCCGAGACCACGGCGACGTACCGGACCCCGCGCGCGAACGGCACGCCCTCGTCCCCGAGCCACGCGAGGGTGGCCTCGGCGTCCCGCCGCGCGGTGCCGGGAGAGATCACCTCGAGGAAGTCGGTGACGAACTCCGGGGGACCCTCCCCGGACCGGGCCGGATCGACCCCCAGGGTGACGACGGTGCGCACCGCATCGGCCCGCGTGGTGGCGGTGACGTAGGAGGCGATGATCGCTCCCTGCGAGTGCCCCACCAGGTCGACCTCGTGGGCCCCGGTGAGCGCGCGGACCCGGTCGATCTCAGCGGCGAGCTGCGGCGCCGAGGCACCGGTCAGCGAGTCCAATCCTCCCGTCGAGCCGAGGCCTGGCGGGGCCCCGACCGTCGGCGCCCACACGCAGTAGCCCTCCGCGGCCAGTGCCGCACCGTACGTGGCCCACGAGTTGCCGCCGTTGAGCCCGGTGCCGTGGACGAGGATCACCGGAACCGGATGGCGGGCACCCGGCCGGCAGTCGTCACGATTGATCCCGGGCGGGTCAGCGAGGCCGTGGGTGACCTGATAGGCCGCGCCGTCCCACCAGCGCCACGGGACCTCCGCCGTGGCCGGTCCGGAGCCGCCGACGACGACGAGGGCCGCAGCCGCGACCAGACCCGCGACCCCGGTACCCGCCCGACGCGCGATCACGAGCCCGGCGGGGTCGGGACCGGGCCCAGGTACGGGGCGATCGCCTCACACCGTGGCACGCGGGGGTTGGCGGGATCGAGCGCGTTGAGCACGAAGTCCGCCGTCCGCGGGTCGGAGGCGATCGCCAGGTGTTCGGCGTGGTTCTGCTCGCACCCGTCCTGGATCACCACGTTGGTCGTCTGGGGCCCCGGGACCAGGCCCGAGGTGTAGGGCGTGACCAACTGGTCGTACCGGGTGACGACGTTTAGGTAGCGCACCCCGGGTGCGTAGGGGGACCCGCCGCTCCACAACAGCTGTAGAATCTCGGAGCCGGGGGACATCTGGGACAGGGCGGGGATCTGACCCAGCTGCTCCGACACTCCCGGCACATCGTCCAGCGACCTGCGCATACCCCCTCCGGAGCCCTCCCACAGCGGGGCGATGGACGCGACGGTATTCACCGCGCCGGGGCGGCCGACCTTGGCCACCAGGCCGGAGACCAGGGTGCCCTGCGAGTGCCCCACCAGGTCGACCTGCTGGGCGCCGGTGGCGGCCAGCACACGATCGATGAACTCCCCGACCTGCGGCACCGAGACCGCCATTATGTCCGAGAGCCCGCCCAGCACACTCACCGGCCACGGGACATCAGGCAGGGCGCCGTAGGTCAGCGTGAACACGCAGTAGCCCTCGTTGTGCAACAGCGGACCGTACGTGGGCCAGTTGGTCACCGCACCTCCCGAGGTGCCGTGGACCAGCACCACCGGACGCGGCTTATCGGCCGAGGGCCGACACGTCCAGTCATTCGCCCCGGGAAGTTCCGCCCCGGGTTGGGCGAGCGCCATGGCGGCTCCGGTCAGGAAACTGTAGGGCACCGGGATCGGGGCCCGCGAGGTCGGATCCGTGGCATGGGCGGCGCCCGTGCCCGTCACGACGAGGGCTGCCGCGGCCACTGCTGCCGCGGCGACCCGGGCGGCACCGATTATGTTCATCTTCTCATTAAGCCACGCCCTGTGATCATCGGCAGGTCCTTTGCGTATACGAGCCCGGACTCGGCCTCGACCACCGCCTCGACGGCGTTGACCAGTCTCATCGCGGTGACGAGCATTCCGGACTCGTTGTGGTCGCCGTGTTCGGCGTGGTGGGTGAACTCCACCCGCATGGACGGCTGACCATGAATCTCGATGCGGTAGCACCCGTCACCGTGATCAGGCCGGGGCCAGTCCGGCGCCTGATCGGCGTCCGTGCGCGTGACGTGCTCCAGGACGATGCGGTCCTCACCGTCGACCTGACCCACGACCTCGAACCGTAGTGCCGCCTGGGTCCCGGCGGGGACCTCGCACGCCAGCAGGGACAGGTCGCGCTCGGCGGGCAGTCGCTCGTGGCGCTCGACCAGGGGTTCATCAAGGGTCACCTCGACCGCGGCGGCGAGCTGCCGGACCACCGACCCCCAGCCGGCGGCGAGCATGCCCGGCCTCAGAAGCGGCGGGAGGGACTCCATGGACTGTCCGAAGCCGAACGGCCGCCGCATGGTCTCGCCCTGGTGGTAGACCGAGTAGTCGGCGATCTCGCTCACCCGGATCAGGTCGATCCGCCGGGACAGGCTCGTCATGACCATCGGCAGGACGTCGTTGGCGAACCCCGGGTCGATCCCGTTGACGTGCAGCGTCGCACCGCCGACCCGGCCGGCCTCGTCCAGGGCGGCGATCATCTCCTCCGGGAGGATCCCGTGCGGGTACTGCAGCAGCACGGGACCCGAGGCCACCACGTTGATACCCGCCCGCAGGAACCGGGTGACGTCGTCGATCGCCTCCATGAACCGCGACTCGGTCTCCGCGGTGTAGACCACCGCGTCGGGTTCGAGTGCGAGCAGCTCCGACCGGTCGTCGGTCGCGACCACTCCCAGATCCCGGTCCAGACCGGCGAGCCGACCGGCGTCGAGGCCCACCTTGGCGGGGTCGGAGACGAAGACGCCGACGAGCTCCAGTTCGGGCCGGGCATCGATCGCCTCGACCGCCATCCTGCCCAGGTAACCCGTCGACCACTCCACGACTCTGATCGGCACGTCCCGCTTCGTCATGATCGGACGATAGCCGGATGGTCCGCGCGCCGGACCGGGCTCACCGGATCCGGGCCGGGCTCACCAGATACTGACGCGTTTCTCCGGCGCGAGCCACATGCCGTCGGACTCGGTCACACCGAACGCCTCGTGGAAGTCGTCGAGGTTCTTGACGACCTGGTTGCAGCGGAACTCCGGCGGCGAGTGCGGATCCACCGCCAGGCGACGGGCGGCCTCCTCGGCGCGGGTCTTGGTCCGCCACACGATGGCCCACGAGGCGATCAGCCGCTGCAGGCCGGTGAGGCCGTCGATCTCCGGCCCCACCCCGGTGCCTTCGGCGGGCTCGCCGTCCTGACCGTACGCCAGGCGGTAGGCGAGGATCGCGATCGTCAGACCGCCCAGGTCGCCGATGTTCTCCCCCACCGTGAAGGCGCCGTTGACGTGATCCTTGGCCGGGTCCAGGCCGTCGGGGGTCAGGCCCTGGTACTGGTCGATCAGCGCCTCCACACGCGTGCCGAACGCGCTGCGGTCCTCGTCGGTCCACCAGTCCACGAGGTTCCCCTCGCCGTCATACTTCGACCCCTGGTCGTCGAACCCGTGGCCGATCTCGTGTCCGATCACGGCGCCGATCGCCCCGTAGTTCGCGGCGTCGTCGGCGTCGGCGTCGAAGAACGGCGGCTGCAGGATCGCGGCCGGGAAGACGATCTCGTTCATCACCGGGTTGTAATAGGCGTTGACCGTCTGCGGCGTCATGTGCCACTCGCCGCGGTCGACCGGGCCGCCGAGCTTACCCAGTTCGTAGTGGTGCTCGAATTCGGCGGAGCGGCGAACGTTGCCGAGCAGATCGTCAGCGCGGACCTCGAGCGCCGAGTAGTCGCGCCACTTCTCGGGGTAGCCGATCTTCGGCACGAACGCCCCGAGCTTGTCCAGCGCCCGCTCACGTGTGGCCGGGGTCATCCACGGCAGCCGCGCGATGGAGTAGCGGTACGCCGCGGTGAGATTGTCGACCAGTTCCACCATCCGCGCCTTGTGGCCGGGAGGGAAGTGGCGGGCAACGTACTCCTTGCCGACCTCCTCGCCGAGGGCCGCCTCGACCGCGGCGACGCCGCGCTTCCAGCGAGCCTTGATCTCTTCGGTGCCGGACATCGCCGTGCCGTAGAAGCGGAAATTCTCGTCCACCAGCTCGGCGGTGAGGTAGGGGGCGCGGGAGGAGACGGTCCGCCAGCGCAGCCACTGCTTCCAGGTCTCCAGCGGCTCGGTGGCCCACAGTTCGGCGACGGCGGTGAGGTAGTCGGGCTGCATCGCGACGAGCCGGCCGAAGGTCTCCTGCGTGCCGCCGACCTCGCGGGCCCAGTCGTGCCACGGGAAGCCCGGCGCCAGCTCCGGGAGTTCGTCCCAGGCGACGGGGTTGTAGGTCTTGTCCGCGTCCCGGCGGGCCACGACGTCCCAGTGAGCGGCGGCGATGCGCGTCTCCAGGGCGACGATCTCTTCGGCGGTCCGGCGGGCCGCGCCCTCTCCGTCGGCGTCGTCGGTCACCCCTGCGAGGCCGAGCATCCGCGCGATGTGGTCGGTGTACTGGTCACGAAGCTCCGCGTACTGGTCCTCGCGGTAGTAGGACTCGTCCGGCAACCCGATGCCGTATTGCACCAGGTAGAGGATGTACTCGCTGGAGTTCTTGGCGTCGTTGTTGACGTACGCGCCGATCAGGCCACCGACGCCGACCTTCTCCAGACGGGCCATGGCACGGGCGAGCGAATCGGAGTCGGCGGCGCCGTCGATCTCGGCCAGGTCGGGGGCGAGCGCGGCCACCCCGGCGGCTTCGACCGCGTCGGTGTCCATGAAGGAGGCGTAGAAGGCACCGATCTTGGAGTCGACCGGAGCGTCGGTGATGATGTCCCGTACCCGCTCCTCCGACAGGTCGCGCAGGGCGAGAAACGCGCCGTCGATCGGACGGTCCGCGGGGATCACGTGGTCCCGTAGCCAGGTCCCGTTGACGTGCTGGTACAGATCGTCCTGCGACCGTACGTCGGGGTCGATGTACCGGAGGTCCAGGCCCGAGGGGCGCGGGGCGTCGGCGGTGGGGATCTCGGTCGCTGTCATGCGACCAGGCTACTCACACGACCCGCGAGCAGTCCGTCAGTGGAAACCGTTCTCGAGGTTGTGCTGCTTGGCCCCCGAGTAGGCGTCGACCATCCCCCACACCCAGAACCCGAGCATGATCGGGATCCCGATCAGGACCACGGACAGCAGGATCCCGAGGAAGTAACCGGCCATGATGCCGATGCCCTTGCCCGCCTGGCCGTTGATGATCGTGCCGAGCCCCGGCAGGAAGAAGGACAACACCAGCGAGAGCGCCGGCTCCTTGCGCGAGGCGCCGTAGTTGGGCGCGTACGGGTGCACAGCGCCCGCACCCGGGGCCCCGTAGGGCTGAACACCGAAGGGCTGGGCCCCATAACTCGGCATTCCGTAAGGCTGAGCGCCGAACTGCGAAGCGCCGTAGGGCCGATGGTCGAACGGCTGGTCGGCGAACGGCTGGTCGGCGAACGGCTGCTGACCGTACTGGGGGGACGTGTACCCCTGACCGCCGAAGTCGGTCGACCCGTAGGACTGCGTGCCGTACGTCGAGCCGAAGGACGCCGACCCGAAGAACTCCGTCCCGGAGGGCTCCGTCCCGTACGCCGCCCCGAAGTCATCGCGGTCGCGGCCGTGGGATTCGTGATTCTCCGACGGGGTAGTCATACCCACCACAGTAACGCGGGGGAGCGACATGCCGGTTGCGAGCCGGCATCAGTTGCGCGCGGTCATCCCCGGCCGGGCCCAGATGTCGGCGCAGTCGACGCAGGCGTCCTCCGACACGACCCCGACGCGCTGCAGTTGCCCGTACATCCAGCACCCGAGGCAGAAACCCAGGGCGGCCTCGGCGAGAGCTGCGGCCGCCAGCACGCCCAACACCACGACCCCCGCCGTCGTCAACCCGCCGAGGAGCAACCCGAGCGCGACGGAGGACATGACCAGTCCGATCGACTGGGCGAACCGCTTGGGTGCACCCGCGACCAGTCTGGGCTCGGAGCTGACCCTCGGGGCGAGCACGTGCACCGCGAGCCTCCCGAACGGTGAGTACCGCGGTCCTCCGGCCACCCGGAGGGCGAAACCGACGACCAGCGCCCCGGCGAGCCAGGTCTGCGCGGGCGGCGGCGCCAGCATCGTCACCACCGCGAGAGTCACCACCAGGCCGGCGGTGCACCGGGCGGCGTAGTCGTTGACGACCTCCGGGAACGCGAACACCTCTCGCAGACTCATGCCCGACCTCCTCGTACTCTCGGCGTTCTCTCCACCGGAACCCTTATAGACAGATCTGTCTATCACTGCCTCCGAGCGTACGCCCCAGGCGGCGACAGCCGCAATCCTCGGACCGCCCGGGACCCGCGCGCGCCGACCCTCCCGCCGGGTGGATCAGGCTCCCACACCCCGCACCCCACACC
>NZ_JADDKI010000336.1:0-1588 GCF_015356725.1 Dietzia sp. SYD-A1 | reverse complement strand
GGGCGACCTCGGGCCCGGTGGCGCGGGTCTCGCTCGCGAGGACGGCGGCGGCAGCGGCTCCGAGCCGGACCGCCAAGTCCACCGTGAGCGTCTGATTGGCGAGTCCGCGAACCCCGTCGGTACCGAAAAGTCGGGTCATGATGCGTGATCCTCCGGGATAGGGGGACCGCCACCGCACGCGGCGTGGGTGGTCCGGACCGGGTAAGGATAACCCCGGCCGTGCGGTCCCTCGGGAAACGAGCCAGAGCAGGCCCCCGCGGTAGCGGGCGCCTGCTCTGGGATATCGAGCGCGTCGATCAGCGCTTCGAGTACTGCGGTGCCTTACGGGCCTTCTTCAGGCCTGCCTTCTTGCGCTCGACGGCGCGGGCGTCCCGGGTGAGGAAGCCGGCCTTCTTGAGCGCCGGGCGGTCATCCGAGGAGTACTCGGTCAGCGCACGGGCGATCGCCAGGCGCAGTGCACCGGCCTGACCCGACGGTCCTCCACCGTGGAGCAGTGCCACGATGTCGAACTGCTCCTCGCGCTCGACGAGGACCAGCGGCGACTTGACGAGCTGCTGGTGAACCTTGTTCGGGAAGTAGTCCTCGAGGCTACGACCGTTGAGGGTGAACTGACCGGAACCGGGCATGAGGCGGACGCGGGCGACGGCCTCCTTGCGACGTCCGACCGCCTGTGCCGGACCGGAGGAGACGACCGGGGCCAGCTGGGACTCGGCGTCGGCCACGTAGTCGGTGCCGCCGGCGTAGTCGGCCTCGCTGTAGTCCTCGGCCACCTCGGCGGCGAGCTCCGCCACCGTGTCGTCGGCGAGCTCGGCCTCGGGGGTGATGTTCTCGTCGGTCACTGGGCCACCTGCTTGATCTCGTAGGGCACGGGCTGCTGGGCGGCGTGCGGGTGATCGGGCCCCGCGTACACCTTCAACTTGGAGGCGACGGCACGACCGAGCTTGTTGCTCGGCAGCATGCCCTTGACGGCCTTCTCGACGACGCGATCCGGGCGCGTGTCCATGGCCTTACCGAGGGACTGCGACTTGAGTCCGCCGGGGAACCCGGAGTGGCGGTGATGCATCACGCGCTCGCGCTTGTTGGACGAGATCGCGACCTTGTCGGCGTTGATGATGATGACGAAGTCGCCGGTGTCGGCGTTCGGGGCGAACTGCGGCTTGTGCTTGCCACGGAGGATGTTGGCGACCTGGACGGCGAGTCGACCGAGAACCACATCAGTGGCGTCGATGACGTACCAGGCGCGCGTCACGTCCCCGGGCTTGGGGGTGTACGTGGACACAGGCGATACCTCTGTCTGTCTAGTGGGGCTGCCGGCCGACCGGACGCCCTCCCCCTCGCGCGGCGGCCGGTGGTGACCCGCGGAGGCGGTCCGCCGATCCCCGGACACGGAGACGACACGGACGCCGACGGTCAACCATACCGTCCGGGTGCGGACACTCCAACTCGCCGATCACGGACGGGCGGACATCGGTTAGACTCTCCCCGGTTCCCGCCCTCGTAGCTCAGTGGATAGAGCACGGCTCTCCTAAAGCCGGTGTCGGAGGTTCGATTCCTCTCGAGGGCACCACGGCGCGGGTCGGGTGGCCCC
>NZ_JADDKI010000335.1:0-6920 GCF_015356725.1 Dietzia sp. SYD-A1 | reverse complement strand
GTCCTGCACCTCGTGGGGGATTCGTCCGGGGCCTGCGGGTGCGGGGCTCGCGGGGTCGGTCCCCTGGCCGGCGGCGAGGGGGTCGGACGCGAGTGCCGCGACCCCGGCGGCGGCGAGTGAGCCGAGGAACCCCCGGCGGGTGAGAGTCGTCATGTCGCCTAACCGTCAGGATCGTGTCGGTGCGGTGACGAGCGTCACCCTCGCCCGAAGCTAGACAGTCGTCTGGACTACTGTCAAGACGTTCCTCCGGGCCCGGAGCCGCCTGCGCGGCCGTAGTATCGGTGGGATGAGTGGCGACAAGCAGGGCAAGAAGGGCGCCAAGAAGGCGCGCCCCAAGGCCTCCTCGGACGCGGCGGGCACGAAGGCGGGCACGAAGGACCTGCTGCCCAGCGGGCTCGAGAAGCTGCCCAAGAAGGCCTACGAGGCCGAACTGGAGCGGTTGCAGGCCGAGCTCGTGGAGATGCAGGCCTGGCTCAAGGAGACGGGGAACCGGCTCGTGGTGGTGTTCGAGGGTCGCGACGCCGCAGGAAAGGGGTCGGCGATCAAGCGGATCACCCAGTACCTCAACCCCCGGTACGCCCGCGTGGTCGCACTGCCCGCGCCGACCGAGGTGCACAAGACGCAGTGGTACTTCCAGCGCTACGTCGAGCATCTGCCGGCAGCCGGTGAGATCGTGATCTTCGACCGCTCCTGGTACAACCGGGCCGGCGTGGAGCGAGTGATGGGGTTCTGTACGACCGACGAGTACCGCCGCTTCCTGCACCAGGCGCCGATCTTCGAGCGCCTGCTCGTGGAGGACGGGATCATGCTGCGCAAGTACTGGTTCTCCGTGTCGGACGAGGAGCAGGAGCGCCGGTTCCGCTCCCGGCACGACGATCCCATGCGCCGGTGGAAGCTCTCGCCGATGGACCTGGAGTCGATCAACCGGTGGGAGGCCTACAGCCGCGCCAAGGACGAGATGTTCATCCACACCGACATCCCGGAGGCGCCCTGGTACACGGTGGAGTCCGAGGACAAGAAGAGGTCGCGGATCAACGTGATCTCCCACCTGCTCTCCACCGTCCCGTGGGAGAAGCTGGAGCCGCCGACCTTCGAGATCCCGGAGCGACCCGAGGGGGCCAACTACGAGCGGCCGCCACGCGAGGAGTTCAAGTACGTCCCGGATGTCGCGTCCGAATTGCTCTGAGGTGAGGCGGGGGCGATCTAGGTAGGAATTCCTAGTATCTCGGCGACGGCGGGTGACCGGCCTGACACACTGGGGGCATGAGCGAATTCGTCACCACCCGGCGAGAAGGCCGGATGCAGCACATCGTCCTGGACCGCCCCAAGGCCCTGAACTCCCTCGACCTACCCATGTGCCGGGCCCTGCACTCCGCACTGGACGCCGCCTCGCAGGACTCGGGCGTGGAGGCCGTCGTCACCACGAGTACCTCGGAGAAGGCGTTCTGCGCGGGCGGCGACATCCGCGCCCTGCGCGACGCCGCGGCCGCCGGGGAGCACCAGACCAACCGGGAGTTCTTCTCCGAGGAGTACGCGATGGACCTCGCGTACCACACCCACCGGGTGCCCACGGTCGCGGTGATCCACGGCGTCGCGATGGGCGGCGGCCTCGGGATCTCCATCAACGGTTCGCACCGGGTGGTCACCACCACGGTCATGATGGCGATGCCCGAGACGGCGATCGGGTTCATCCCCGACGTCGGCGCCAGCCACTTCCTGCCCCGACTGTGCGGCGGCGGGACCCGCGGCCTGGCGGTGGGGATCTACCTCGGCACCACCGGGGTCCGGATGAACTCCGCGGACGCCCTCTACACGGGTCTGGCCACCCATCTGATCGACGACGCCGACCGGGACACCTTCGTCACCGTCATCGGATCCGACGGCCTCGACGCCGCCCTCGAGCGACACGGCCTCGAGCGCGCGGCGGCGGGGGAGTCCGCGGTCGAGCAGCACATCGACCGGATCGAGGACGTCTTCGGCCGCGGCACCGCGCAGGAGATGGTCGACGCCCTGGAGTCCGGCCCCCAGGACGAGTGGGCCACCGCGACCCTCGGGATGCTGCGGTCCCACTGCCCGACCTCCGTCATCGCCACCATCGAGCTGCTCCGCGCCGGGGCCGCCGCGGGCGATCTCCGCGAATGCCTCGACAACGAGCTGGCGCTGGGCGGATGGATCACCGCCCGTCCGGACTTCGTCGAGGGAGTGCGGGCCGTGGTGATCGACAAGGACCGCGATCCCACGTGGGATCCGGCCGACCTCGACGACGTCGACGTCGACGCCATCCGTTCGGCGCTGAACGGGGGCTGACAGGGGCTACTCTGATCCGCGTCCTGCGCGCTGGGCGCGGGTCGAGGAGGGGCCATGACGACCACCGGCGATGGCGTTCGCGAACCCGGCGTGCGCGAAACCGAGGTGCCCGCCCCGCACGAGGAGCCCAGGGGGTGGGGAATCGCCGGCGTCACGGTGGTGTCGCTGGCCGCGGCGTTCGCGGTGGTCTGGGGGATCTCCCAGCACGCGGCCATGGTCATGCCGGCCTTCCTCGCCCTCAACCTGGTGATCGCCGCCCAGCCGCTGCAGCGGCGCCTGGAGCGGGCCGGCCTGCCGCGGTGGGGTGGGATGATCATCGTCCTGCTCGTGCTCTACCTGCTGCTGGCCGCGCTGGTGGGGATGCTCGTGTGGGCACTGTGGATCGCCGCCGAGGAGATCCCGCAGTATCAGGACAGGTTCGTCGAGCTCTACGGTCAGACCATCGAGTTCCTCGGCCGGTTCGGGGTCAGCCAGGATCAGGTCTCGTCGAGCCTGGCGGGCGTGGACCCCGGCACGATCATCGGGACGGTCCAGAACGTGGCGGGGCAGGTGTCCTCGGCGGGGGGCCAGCTCACCGTCCTGGTGATCGCGCTGACCTTCCTGGTGTTCGACGTCCCGGGCGTCACCCGCCGTCGAGCCGTGATCGTCCGTCAGCGGCCCCGGCTGGCCGACGCGCTCAGCTCCTTCACCGACGGCGTGAAGTCGTACTGGATCGTCTCGACGATCTTCGGTCTCCTCGTCGCGATCATCGACACGGTGGCTCTGATGATCATCGGCGTGCCGCTCGCGGTGGTGTGGGGCGTGCTGGCCTTCGTCACCAACTACATCCCCAACATCGGCTTCGTGCTGGGCCTCGTGCCGCCCGCGCTGTTCGCACTGCTGACCGGGGGACCGGTCGACGCCATCTGGGTGGTGGTGATCTACTGCGTGGTCAACCTGGTGATCCAGAGCTTCATCCAGCCCAAGTTCACCGGCGACGCCGTGGGACTCACCCCCACCGTGACGTTCCTCTCGCTGGTGTTCTGGACCTCGGTGGCCGGCGCGTTGGGCGCGATCCTGGCGGTGCCGTTGACGCTCGTGGTCAAGGCCTTCCTGGTGGACGCCGATCCGCGGATGAGGTGGCTCTCGACGTTCCTGACCACCCCCGACGCCGACGCCAGACGCGACAGACGGCGCGTCAGTCGCCGGGATCGCCCTCGGCGGGGTCCTCTCCGGCAGGAGCTCGGGTGAAGGTCCCGAGTCCGTTGCCGTCCAGGAGCTCGACCGTGACCTCGTCGTCGTCGAACGTCACCGAGCCCCGCGACCCCGGCGGCCAGTTCTCGCTCCGTGGCTGGACGGCGAACGTCTCGCCGTCCCAGGGCTCGAGCGGCCACGCGACGGCCACCCGGCCCACGATCATCTCCAGCCCGTCCTCCGATTCGCGGACCTCCAGAGTCCCGAAGTAGTCGTTGTCGTAAGTGCCGACGAGCTCGGCCGGGTCCGGTGCCGGCGCCGGGGCGGCGGGTCGCCGCGCGTCCACCAGGTCTCCCACGGGATCGAGCACTGGGGCGAACGCCTGTCCGAACAGTTCGCGCCAGTCCAGCGTGGGGTCGCCGTACTGGGCGTAGTCGGCAAACCGGGCGTTGATCGTCTCCGCCACCCCGGTGGGCGAGGCGTTGGTCACGGTGATGATCCCGAGGTCCAGCGAGGGCAGCATGAGCATCGCGGTGCCCGCGCCGAGCGCGAAGGCCCCGGAATGGCTCCACTGGACCCGCCCTGACGAGCTGGTGCCGATGTTGAAGCCGTACCCGTAGGAGCCGGGGCGGTCGGCTGCGGCCTGTGGGGGCGCGGACACGATCTGTGGGGTGAGGGCCTCGCGCAGCGCCTCGGCGGGGACCACCTGGGTGCCGTCGGGTCCTTTGCCGTCGTGCAGCACCATGGCCATCCACGCGGCCATGTCGGTCACCGACGAACTCAGTCCCCCCGCCGGGGCCTGCGCGTCGGGATCGCGTTGGGGATCGGCGGGCACCCAGTCGCCGGTTCCCGCGCCCGTGTCGTTCCCGACGTGGCCGACGGCCCGGTTGTCCCGCTCGAGCAGCTCGACGTGCGAGTAGGAGGTCTCGCTCATCCCGAGGGGCTCGAAGATTCGCTCGCGGCTCAACTCGTCCCAGGGCGTCCCCGCGGCGACCGCCACGGCTTCCGCACCGGCTGTCAGCCCGAAGTTCGTGTACGCGTACGAGGCCCGGAACGGCGTGAGCGGAAGGTGCCGCAGACCGTGCAGGACCGCGGGCCGGTCATACCCCAGGTCCTCGAGATCGTCCCCCGCGTGCTCGGGCAGGCCCGAGCGGTGCGCGAAGACGTCGCCCACGGTGACGAGCGGGGACAGCTGGGCATCGGAGAGCTCGAACCACGGTAGGTACTCGCTCACCGGGGTGGACCAGTCGACCTCGCCGTTCCCGCTCTCCGCGGCCACCACTGTCGCGCTGACCGACTTGGAGATCGAGGCCAGTGGGAAGACTGTCCCCGCGTCCACCTCGGCGCCGGTGCTGGTGTCACGGACGCCGAAGCCCTCCGCGAGGACCACCTCGCCGCCGTGCACCACCGCGACGGCCGCGCCCGGGATCCCTGAGGCCTCCAGTTCCTCCTCGACGATGTCGGTGACCTTGCCGACCGCGTAGTCGATCCGGTCCTCGTCGACCTCGAGCGCCGAGTACGCGGCCGGACTCGCGTCCGGATCGGGTGTCGCCAACGGCGTCCCACACGCCGACCCGAGCAGCGCGAGGGCCGTGCCCACGCCGATCAGGCCCAGGGAACGACGGCGACCGGCGGTCGAGACTGTGGTCATCCGCCCAGCCTAGACCGCCGGATCCTCTCCCGAGGGTCGTGTCGGACCACCACCCGCTACTCGCTCCCGCTGCGCGGCGATCAGGTCGCGGTACCAGTACCAGGAGTCCTTGCGGGTCCGCGTGAGGGTGCCGTGGTCCACGTGGACCAGGCCGAAGCGCTCGGCGTAGCCGGCGGCCCACTCGAAGTTGTCCATCGCCGACCACACGTAGTACCCGTCCACGTTCACGCCCGCCTCGATGGCGTCCGCCACGGCCGCGAGGTGTGCGCGGAGATACTCGATCCGCCGGTCGTCGTGGACCGCTCCGTCCGCTCCGGGGCCCTCGTGGAACGAGGCCCCGTTCTCGGTCACCGTCACCGGCGGCAGCCCCGGGTAGCGCTCGTGGAGCGCCACGAGGATGTCCGTGAGGCCCGACGGCACGACGGGCCAGTCGAAATCGGTCCGCTCGACGCCCTCGATACGTACCGGGCGGAACGGCATGTCCTGCGGGAAGTCCACCTCGAGCACCCCGGAGTAGTCGGTGTCGGGGCGCGGGGCCTCGATCACCGTGGGTTCGTAGTAGTTGACCCCGTAGTGGTCGAGGGGGCCGGCGATGACGACGAGGTCCTGCTCGAGCTGGTCGGGGGTCAGTCCCGCGGAGCTCATGACGAGCTCGGCCACCCAGTCCTGCGGGTACTCACCGCGCAGGACGGGATCGGAGAACAGCCAGTTGGTGAGGATGCGGAACATCTCGGCGGCCTCGAGGTCCTCGGCGGAGTCGGTCGCGGCGAGGACGGGGAAGTGCTGTTGGACCACCCCCACCTCGTGCCGGGTCCCGGAGGCCCGGATGGCCTCGACCGCCAGGCCGTGGGCGCGGAGCAGATTGTGCGCCACGGGCAGGCAGTCCAGCCCCATTCCGAGGGCCGGCGCGTGATCGGTGAGCCCGTGACCGTACAGGGTGTGGACGTTCATCTCGTTGAGCGTGTGCCAGCGGGTGACGCGGTCGCCGAGGGCGTCGACCACCACCGCGGCGTAGTCGGCCAGTTCCCGGGAGGTGTCCCGGCGCAACCACCCGCCCTCGTCCTGCAGGGTCTGCGGCAGGTCCCAGTGGTAGAGGGTGGGCACGGGGCGGATGCCGGCCGCCAGGAGATCGTCGACGAGCCGCGAGTAGAAGTCCAGGCCGGGTTCGTTGACCCGCCCGCGTCCGGTGGGCAGGACCCGGGACCAGGAGATCGAGAACCGGTAGTCGTCGACCCCGAGGTCGGCCAGGTCGCGGACGTCCTCGGCGTGGCGGTGGTAGTGGTCGCACGCCACGGCCGGGGTGTCGCCGCCGCGGATGCGGCCGGGTTCGGCGGCGAAGGTGTCCCAGATGCTCGGGCCACGCCCGTCGGCGTCGGCCCCGCCCTCGATCTGGGCGGCCGCGGTGGCGGTGCCCAGGCGGAAACCGGGGGGCAGGATCGGGTCTCGGGTCGGCAAGGAAGGTGTCCTTTCTCGTGGGTCTATCGGACGCCGCGGAGTCGCAGGGTGCACAGGGCGGCGGCGACGGCGATGCCCGCGCCGGCCCCGTAGAGGGCGGGGTACCCGGCGGCGGAGGTCACGAGGGGTACCGCGATCGCGGGTGCGACCACCTGCGGCAGTGAGGTCGCGATGTTGGCCATGCCCAGCAGGGTGCCCGCGGTGCCGGAGGTGGCCAGCGACCCGGTGATGATCGCCATGTCGACCGCGATGAACAACCCCCAGCCCACGCCGAGTACGGCCGCGGCGGCCAGCACGGCGGGCATGGTGGTGGACGCCGCGAGGCCGGTCAACC
>NZ_JADDKI010000033.1:0-6448 GCF_015356725.1 Dietzia sp. SYD-A1 | reverse complement strand
GTGGCGGGGTGCCGCGGATCCCGCGCGGACGCTCGGGAGATCCGTCGCCGTGGTGGGTACCCGCGCCCCCACCTCGTACGGAAGGGCGGTGACCGCCGACCTCGCGTCCGGCGTCTGCGCGGAGGGGTTCACGGTGGTCTCCGGCGGCGCGTTTGGGATCGACGCGGCGGCCCATCGTGCGGTCCTCGGTGCGGGCGGGAGCACGATCGCGGTCCTCGCCGGAGGAGTGGACCGTCTCTATCCCCGCGGCAACGACGGGATGCTGCGGGCGGTCGCGGAGTCCGGTGCGGCGGTCTCGGCGCAGGCTCCGGGAACCGGGGTGACCCGGTACCGGTTCCTCGACCGGAACAGGCTCATCGCGGCCCTGGGCAGGGCGACGGTGGTGGTCGAGGCGGCCGCCCGCAGCGGTGCGCTGAGCACCGCCGCGTGGGCCGCTGCCCTGGACCGACCTGTGGGCGTGGTTCCGGGCCCGGTCACCTCGGTCGCGTCGGTGGGATGCCATCTGCTCGCGCGGGACAGGGGAGCGGTGCTGGTCACCAGGACCGCAGACGTGGTCGAGCTGGCCGGCGACATGGGGGAGACCGCCGAACCGCCCTCCGGGCATGCGAGCACCTGGGACGGGTTGGATGACGTGACCAGGCGGGTCCTGGAGGCGCTGCCGATCACGGGTGGGGCGGCACCGGCCGAGATCGCCGCGTCGGCCGGGACTCCGCTGATCGTCACCAGGACGGTTCTCGGCCGGTTGTTGTCCGCGGGCGCCGTGTCCCGTGGCCCCGAAGGGTGGCGCAGATCCGGGGACGGCGGCGTCCAGCTGACGATCCCGGTGGCGTGACAGCGCCCCGCGTCCGACGGTTACAGGATCGCCTGCAGTGCGAGGTAGAACAGCGACGGCCCCAAGAGGCAGCCGAGTCCGGTGTAGAACGTGGCGGTCATGGCGCCGTAGGGCACCAGCCGCTCGTCGGTGGCCGCGAGACCTCCCGCCACGCCTGAGGTGGTCCCCATCATCCCGCCGTACACCATTGCCGATTTGGCGTTGTTGAGCCGGATCAGCGGCGCGATGAGCGGGGTGGCGACCATCACCAGGACCGCCTTGATGAGTCCTGCGGCGACCGAGAGTGCGATGACCTCGGAGGAGGCACCCACCGCCGTTCCGGTGACCGGCCCCACGATGTACGTCGCGGCGCCGGCTCCGATGGTCGCGAGTGACTCAGGGTCGGTGTAGCCGAAGCCCCAGGCCAGCGCGGCGCCCACGAAGAACGACACCCACACGCCGGCGACGAGCGCGATCACTCCCGCGAGCCCCGCTTTCCGGATCTCCCGCAGGTCCACCCCGAACGCGGTGGAGACGATGGCGAAATCGCGGATCATCGCGCCACCCATGAGTCCGAGCCCGGCGAAGAGGGCGATGTCCGCCACCCCTTTCTCACCACCCGTGTGTTGCCCGGCCCAGTAGGCCAGAGCGAGACCGACGATGATCGCGATCGCCGAACCGTGCAGCATGCCCCGGGTGAGTCTTCTCGAGAGCCAGCCGGATATCAGGATCGTCACACCGACCAGGGTGAACGCGAACAACAAGCCGTTGGACTCCAGAACGTCGATGACGGTGTCCATGTCAGATCTCCTGAGCTGCCGAGTCGGGATCGGCCAGTGGTGGCAGGGGCGCGGAAGGCGGTCCGATTCTGGAGATCACCGGCACGAGGGCCGCGCCGACGAGCATCGCGGCGAGCCCGGCCGCGACCGCCGCGGCGCCTCCGGAGACCGCCGCGGAGACGTTCTGCACCGAGGCCATCGCGACGACCACGGGGATGTACATCGCGCTCCAGAACAGGACGCCCCGTTCGGATGGCTGTGGGAGCCGCCCCTTTCGCCGCATCACGTCGGTGATGACGATGAGCAGCAGCATGCCGAAGCCGACTCCGCCGACGTTCGCGTCCACGCCGAGAAGCTCGCCGAGTAACTGTCCGATCGCGGCGCCTGCGAGGGTGCACCCCGCGAGAATCGCCACTCCGTAGATGACCATGATCTCTCTCCAGCTCCGGCGCTCAGGCGCCGTTGTCGGTGAACAGGCCGGCGTACCGCGTGCGCAGTTCGGCCTTCTGGACCTTGCCCATCACGTTTCGAGGCAATGCCTCGACGACGCGGACGGCCTTGGGCTGCTTGAATCGCGCCAGCCGATCCGCGACGGCTCCGATCAGGGCGGATTCGTCGGGCGTCTGCCCCGGCGCGGCGACCACCACCGCGACGACGGTCTCGCCCAGATCGGGGTGGGGGACCCCGATCACCGCGGACTCTGCGACGGTGGGCTGCGCGTCGAGAAGTTCCTCGATCTCGACCGGGTACACGTTGAACCCGCCCGAGATGACCATGTCCTTGTCGCGGCCGACGATGCTGAGATAGCCGTCGTCGTCGAACCTGCCCACGTCACCGGTACGGAAGAAGCCGTCCTCGCAGAACTCGGCCGCCGTCTTCTCCGGCATGTTCCAGTACCCGGCGAACACGTTGGGCCCACGCACCTCGATCCCACCGATCTCACCTCTGCCGAGCGAGGCCCCGGTCTCCCTGTCGGTGATCCGGACCTCGACCCCGGGCAGGGGCAGGCCCACGGTGCCCGGCCGTCGCTCGCCCTCGTACGGGTTGGAGGTGTTCATGCCCGTCTCGGTCATGCCGTAGCGCTCCAGGATCCGGTGGCCGGAGCGTTCCCCGAACGCCTCGTGGTCAGAGGCGAGGAGGGGAGCGGATCCGGAGACGAAGAGTCGCATCCCCGCGCACAGCTCGGGGGTGACCCGGGAGTCTGCGGCGAGTCTCGTATAGAACGTGGGCACCCCCATCAGCACCGTCGACCGCGGGATCAGGTCGACGATGGCGTCCGCGTCGAACTTGGGCAGGTAGTGCATGCTCGCGCCGGTGGTGAGGGTCAGATTCGCGGCGACGAAGAGTCCGTGGATGTGGAAGATCGGCAGCGCGTGGATCAACCGGTCCTCGGCCGTGTACCGCCAGTACTCGCGGAGAGCGTCGCAGTTCGACGCCAGGTTGCCGTGGGTGAGCACTGCACCCTTGGACCGGCCGGTGGTACCCGAGGTGTACAGGATCGCGGCCGGGGAGCCGGGGTCCGCCGGATGGACGTCGTGGTGGTTCTCCCGAGACCGGAGAAGACTGCCGTCGCCCTCGGTGCCGAGCGTCTCGATCGTCGTGGAGGCCGGCACCCGGTCGCGGAACTCCGCCTCGCGAGCGGGCGTGCAGACGAGCACGCGCGGCGTCGCGTCACCGAGGAAGTAGTCCACCTCCGGCCCGGTGTACGCGGTGTTGAGGGGCAGGAAGACCCCGCCCACCTGCAGGGTCGCCAGGTACAGCGCGATCGCCTCGGGCGACTTGTCCACCTGCATCGCGACCCGATCGCCGGGCTCGACGCCGTCCGCGCGCAACCGGGCTGCGATGCGGTGCACGATATCCGCGGTGGCGCCGTAGTCGAGCGTGGTGCCGTCGGGGAGGTCGAACAGGACGGCGTCGGGCCGCCGCCGGGCATGGCCGAGGAACGAGTCCAGAACCGATTCGAACGTGCTCACTGGTGGGACTTCCTTTCAATGGGCGGGGGTGCCGGCCGGCAACTCCCGCTGTGGGTCGTGAGGAGGTCGGTGACCGAGTCACTCGAGGCGACGGTGCCGTGCCGCACGAACCTCTCGTGCCGGGGTTCGAGTTCGGCCGGTTCGTAGCGGTAGTTGACCATCGCTCCGTAGGACTGGTTGATCCCGTTCGCGGAGCAGTCCGCCGGCCAGTTGAGCCGCCAGGCCTCGGCGCCGTTGCTGAGATGGAACCGGGCCACCCGGTCATGTGGCCGGCCCCTGTCGTCTTTGACCAGGCAGATGTACCGCGCCGCGGCGGCCACCACGTGCGGGCGCAGCTCGTCGACCTCCGCCGTGTCATCCCGGCCCGATTCCTGCGTGAGGTCGAGGACGGCGAGGCGATGCCGTAGACCGCGGAGGTGGGGATCGTCCTGGGCGTCGAGCCAGCGCCGGAATCCGGGAATCGGCGACAGGGTCACGAAGGTGCTCAGGTGGGGGAGAGCGTCGCCGACCTCATCGATGACGTGTTTGATGAGCAGGCTGCCGAGGGACACGCCGGCCAGCCCGTCGAGGCAGTTGCTGATCGAGTAGAGCACCGCGGTGTCGGCCTCCGTCACGGAGAGGGCGGGTCCGGGGCGGAGGATGGGCGCGATGTCGGCGGGGACGCCCCGGGTGAGGGCGACCTCGACGAAGATCAGCGGCCGAATGCCGGTGGCCGGATGGAAGAACGCGTACATCCGCCGGTCGGCCGGCTGCAAGCGGCGGCGCAGCTCGTCGAGTCCGGCCATCGGGTGCACCTGTTCGTATCGGATCAGATGATCGAGCAACTCGCCCGGGGAGTCCCACGTGACCTCCTCCATGCGGAGGAATCCGCGGTTGAACCACGAACCGAGCAGGTGGTGCAGGTCGTGGTCGAGCGAGCGGAGGTGCGGATGGTCGGCGAGCAGCGCCCGCAGATCCGATCGCAGCTCGGTGAGCGCGTGTGTCGCCCCGGGGGCGTGATTGATCCTGCGGAAGAGCTTCTGCCGACGCGGTTCGACGGCGTCGACGAGCTCGATCTCCGCGGCCGCGGCCCGCGCCGTGTCGCGCCCGGTCGCAGCCCAGGCCGCATACGCCCGCTCGACACGCTGCGGGTCGACGCCGTAGCTCTCGACCAGATGAGTGAAGAACTCGACGCGACGATCCGCCGGGAGCTCTCGGTAGGCCCGCAGCAGGCCGTCCCCGACGTTCCGCATCGACGCCTCTCCGATGTCGCTCATGAGCTCGGTGCAGGCGTCCATGAGTCGCGTCAGTGGGGTCATGGCGTCCTCCTGGAGTGCATACGGGCTGTTCGGGGGCTATATGTGTTTCATAACCGTTGTTATATACATCACAACTACTATCAGACTGTGAGCGCGGTCACAAGAAGGTGGCGGGATATTCTGGCCCTCGAGGAGGTGGGCGATGGTGCGGGTGACCGAGTCCCAGCGGGTACGGGACGCATTGGAGAACGCTGTGATCGACGGCCGATACCGGCCGGGCGACCGCCTCGATCCGGTGCGGTTGGCGGAGGAGTTCGGCTGCTCGCGCACTCCCATCCGAGAGGCGCTGCAGGCGCTCGAGCGGTCGGGTTTGGTGCAGATCAGGCCCAAACAGGGCACGTTCGTCACGCACTTCGGCGTCACCGATCTGGCGGAGCGGTTCGAGGTGATGGCGGAGCTGGAGGGCATGGCGGCCCGCCTCGCGGCCCGGCGGATCCGGCCGGAGTCCGTGCGATCCATGGAGGACGCTCTCGCTGAATGTGAGGAGCGCGCGATCGCGGCGGACGCGGACGGCTACTACTACGCGAACGCGCGTTTTCACGGGGTGATCTACGAATCCTGCGGCAACGAGTACCTCACCCGGCAGTCATTCGATCTGAAGAAGGTGCTGCAGCCCTACAGGCGACTCCAGCTGCGGGTCCCGGACCGGATGCGGCGCTCGCTCGCTGAGCACCGGGCGATCGCCGACGCGATCGTGGGGGGCGAGCAGGACAAGGCGGAGGATGCCGCCCGCGACCACGTCTTGGTCCAGGTCCGGGAGTTCAGCGAGCTCGTGCGCATCTGGCGCACCATCGCCTCGAACTAGACCGTGCGCGGCTCAGGCACGCCTTGCGCGCCGAGGTGACACAAGTGACAATTGTTACTCATGGGGAACAACGCGGGCGCGAAAGACGGTCGCGGCTCTCTTCCGCCCGCCCTCGAGGTCGTCGTCGACGACTACGTCACCGATCTCAGGACCGGACGGTCGCGCTCCGAGGCCACCGCGCGGTCGTACCGCTCCGATGTGCGGGCGTTGCTCGCTCACCTCGGATCGGACGGCGACGGACCGGACACCGCGGCCGACCTCGCCGGATCACTCACCCTGCCCGCGCTCAGGGGGTGGCTGGCCGCTCAGGTCGGCGCCGGTGCCGCCCGGTCGACCATCGCCCGGCGCGTGGCCGCGGCCCGGTCCTTCAGCACGTGGGCGTTCCGCAGAGGTGTGCTCCCCACGGACGTGGCGGCCCGGCTGGAGGCGCCGCGGGCGCGGCGTCATCTGCCTCAGATCCTCGATCGGGTCCAGGCCGCCGAGACGATCCGGACCGCCGACCTGGGGGCCGCGGAGGGCGACCCGATCGCCCTGCGGGATCGACTGGTCGTGGAGTTGCTGTACTCGTGTGGCATCCGCGTGGCCGAACTGTGCGGAACGGACGTCGACGATGTGGACACCGAGCGGCGCCTGTTGAGAGTGGTCGGCAAGGGCGACCGGGAGCGCGCGGTCCCCTACGGTCCGCCCGCCGACCGCGCACTGCGCGCCTGGCTCGACGGAGGAAGACCCGCGCTGGCCACCCCCGCCTCCGGTCCAGCGCTGCTCCTGGGAGCACGCGGGGG
>NZ_JADDKI010000334.1:0-5838 GCF_015356725.1 Dietzia sp. SYD-A1 | reverse complement strand
CGGGTCAGCGGCCGGTGCCGGCGTAGACCTGGGCCTCCTCCTCGCCGCCCAGCTCGAACGCGGCGTGCAGGGCGCGGACGCTCTCGGGGAGCTCGTCCTCGCGGACCAGCGCCGAGATGCGGATCTCCGAGGTGGAGATGAGCTCGATGTTGACCCCGGCCTCGGACAGCGACTCGCAGAACGTCGCGGTGACGCCCGGATGCGACTTCATGCCGGCGCCGACCAGGGAGACCTTGCCGACGTTGTCGTCGTAGAGCACCTGGTCGATCCCGAGGTCGTCCTTGGCCTGTGACAGGACCTCGGTGGCCCGGGCACCCACCTCTCGCGGGCAGGTGAAGGTGATGTCGGTCTTGCCCTCGGCCTTGGAGACGTTCTGCAGGACCATGTCGATGTTGATCTCGGCGTCGGCCACCACGCGGAAGATCTTGGCGGCGTACCCCGGCTGGTCGGGGATCCCGACGACCGTGATCTTGGCCTCCGAGGCGTCGTGAGCGACTCCGGTCAGGACTGCGTCTTCCACGGGGATGTCCTCCACTTTTCCGGCCACGAGCGTGCCCGGGTTGGTCGAATACGACGAGCGCACGCGCAGGGGCACGTGGTACCGGCGGGCGAACTCGACGCTCCGCAGGTTGAGGATCTTCGAGCCGACGGCCGCCATCTCGAGCATCTCCTCGTACGAGATGGAGTCGAGCTTGCGGGCGTCGGAGACGATCCGGGGGTCGGCGGTGTAGATGCCGTCGACGTCCGAGTAGATCTCGCAGACGTCGGCGCCGAGAGCCGAGGCCATGGCGACCGCGGTGGTGTCGGATCCGCCCCGGCCGAGGGTCGTGACGTCTCTGGTCTCGCGGGACACGCCCTGGAAGCCGGCGACCAGAGCGATCTTGCCCTGGTCGAGGGCGTCACGGACCCGCCCCGGGGTGATGTCGATGATCCGGCTGTCGCCGTGCTTGGTGGTGGTGATGATCCCGGCCTGGGAGCCGGTGAACGAGTACGCCTCCATCCCGAACGAGCTGATGGCCATGGCCAGCAGCGCGTTCGAGATCCTCTCGCCCGAGGTCAGCAGCATGTCCATCTCGCGCTGCGGTGGTGCGGGGCAGACCTGGTCGGCCAGGTCCAACAGCTCGTCGGTCGTGTCCCCCATCGCGGAGGCGACGACGACGACGTCGTTGCCCGCCTTCTTGGTCTCGACGATCCGTTCGGCCACCCGACGGATACGTTCTGCGGACTCCACGGAGGAGCCGCCGTACTTCTGCACTACGAGTGCCACGCGGTCACACCCTTCCGGTGCTGATCGGCTTAACGCAGCCCTACTTTACGGGAGGTGTTTACTCATCATCGATGACAGAAACCTGGTTGGCCGTCCTCCTGGCCCTCGCCGCCGCCCTCAGTCAGGCCTTCGGCACCGTGATGCGGCACCGCACCAAGGGTCGCGCCGGCGGTCGGCTCGAGGGGCGGTTCGGCGTCCTGGCCAGCAGGTACTGGTGGTCCGGGATGGCGATCAGCTTGGCCGGGTTCGCCTTCCAGGGCGCGGCGCTGGCGTTCGGTTCGCTCATCCTCGTGCAGACGATCACAGTCCTCTCATTGACCTTCGCGCTGCCTCTCGGGGCCTGGGTCACCGGCCGCCGAGTCACCAAGACCGAACTGTTCTGGGGACATGTCCTGGCGGGATGCGTGGTCGTCCTGGTGATCTACGGGCGTCCCATGGGCGGCGACGACCACCCGCCCTGGTACGTGTGGGCACTGGCGTGCGCGGGGGGACTGGTGGCCATCGCCGTGTTGCTGCGACTGTCGCGCAATCGCCGACGCAACGGCAACCGGGCGCTCCTGCTGGGAGTGGCCGGCGGTCTGGCGTTCGCTTATGTGGCGCTGCTCACCAAGGGCGTCGCCGACCGGTGGTACTCGGGCGGGCTGGTCGAGGTCTTCACCGCGGGCGAGGTGTACGGGCTGGTGGTGGCGGCGGTGATCGCGCTGACGCTCCAGCAGATGTCGTTCTCGGCGGGGGCGGTGCACCAGGCGGTACCCGCCTCGACCGTCACCACGCCCGTCGTCGCGCTGGGGCTGGGGGTGGTGGTGCTGGGCGAGTGGTTCACCGTCGACGGCGCCGAACTCGCCATCCTCGCCGCGACCCTGGTGTTGATGGTGGTGGCCACCGTGCGGCTGGCCAACAAGGAGGTCGATCTCGAGCCACAGGCCGACCCGGGCGGCGCGGGCGCGGCCAGTCCAGCGGTAACACGGCCGCAGCCGCCCGCGATTCCAGAGCCATGAGGACCCACCCCGAGCGCCAGCGCACGTCGATCTCATCGCTTAGGCTGAGCCTCATGCGTCCCACCCGCCCCAGTGGCACCTTGAGTAACAACTGTGCCGAGAGGGCCGGCGGCAGCCCCGGGCAGGCCGCGACGTCCCGGCGCCCCTCTCCCAGAACACCCCGACTCGTGGCGACGGCGCTCGCCTCCGCCGCCGCGATCCTCACCCCCCTCGTCGTCACCGCCCCCACCGCCGGGGCGGTGGTCAACGGCGCACCCTCCGGACCCGCCCCGTGGGCCGTGCAGATCACGACGTTCAGCGGCATCCCCGGAACCCCCTGCTCCGGAGTGGTCGTGGCCCCGTACTGGGTGGCCACGGCGAGGCACTGCGGCCCCGCCGACCCGACCGCGTACACCCTGGGGTTCGGCAACCAGGCGACCGTGCCGGGCGGGTTCGCCGAGACCGCCTCGCTCGCCAGCCCGCCGATCGTCGGGGCGTTCGGCTCCCTCGACTCCGGCAGCCTCGGGCGACACACCCCCGTCGCCGCCTACCACGCCCCCGCCGGTGACGTCATGCTGCTCAAGCTCGCACATCCGGCGCCGTCGCCGTCGGTCAAGCGCGCCGGAAGGGATCCCGTACCCGGCGACGTGCTGCGGTTCCACGGCTTCGGCGAGACCACTCCCCGCGGCCAGCGGTCGGCTGAGCTCCGGACCGGCCTCACCCGCCTCGAGCGGATGGAGCCGCGAGCGGGATCCTGGATCGGACGGTCCCACACCACCCAGGGCGGCTACGGGTTGGGGGACTCCGGGGGGCCCGTGTTCCACGGTGACCTCCTGGTGGGCATCCACTCCGGCTCCGACCACGCACGCCGCCAGCCCAACGGGACCAATCCGGCCTGGTACGAGTCGATCCCGTTCCAGAACGGGTGGATCAACTGGATGATCGCCAACCGATGACCACGACGGTCCGGTCACACCCGGCCCCCACGCTCCCGCGCCGGACCTCCCGCGTTTTTGTCACACTGAGCTAATGACCTCGCCGGAGCAGCCGGAGCTCGTGATCCGCCGCGCCTCACGCGGCGATCTCGACCTGGTCCTGTCCGTCGACGACCTGTTCCGCTACCCACCCACCGCGGAGTGGACCCGGGACTTCCTCGACAACGGGTCCAACCTCCTGCTGCTGGCGTTCCACGACGACGTCCCCGTGGGGACGCTGGTGGCGGTGGAGACCGGCTACATGGGCGCCAGCCCCGACCTGTTCGTCTACGGCATCCGCGTGAGCGAGTCACTGCGGGGCCGCGGGATCGCCCACCGCCTGGTCGACAAGGCCCGCGACATCGCCGAGGAGGCCGGTTGCCGCAGGCTCTGGGGTTCGATGCAGAACGACCGGGACCTGAGCGCGGACTCCCCCCTTACCCCGCCCGAGGCGACGACGGGAACCACGACCTTCGTCATCCCGATACCGTGATGAACTCCGATTCCGTGCCCCTCACCGGATCGGTGTATGGTGACCCCCATGCAGCGCGTGCTCCTTCTTGGGTGCCGCGGCGGGGCCCGCTGAGGCGGACCGGCTCCCCGTCGCGGGATCTCGTCGCGCCGGTCCGATCCCCACAGATCGATTCCACGGAAGTAGAGCCCCGCAATGAATCCCGCTGACGCATTCGTCTCGTCGTCGTCGACCATCACTCCCCCCTCGAAGCCCGGACGCCCCGACCAACCGTCGTGGAACCGACAGAAGGGCTCCTCGATGCCGGTCCACCGGTACCGGCCCTTCGCCGAGGAGGTCGAGGACGTCTCGCTCCCCGACCGCACGTGGCCGGACAAGGTCATCACCCACGCGCCCCAGTGGTGCGCCGTGGACCTGCGGGACGGCAACCAGGCTCTGATCGACCCCATGAGCCCGGCCCGCAAGCGTCGGATGTTCGAGCTGCTCGTCCGCATGGGCTACAAGGAGATCGAGGTCGGGTTCCCGTCGGCCTCGCAGACGGACTACGACTTCGTCCGCGAGATCATCGAGGACGACGCGATCCCGGAGGACGTCACCATCCAGGTGCTGGTGCAGTGCCGCGAGGACCTGATCCGCCGCACGTTCGAGGCGTGCGAGGGCGCGTCCAACGTGATCGTGCACTTCTACAACTCGACCTCGATCCTCCAGCGCAAGGTGGTGTTCCGTAAGGACCGCGAGGCGATCAAGAAGATCGCCACCGACGCCGCGGAGCTGGTCACCACCATCGCGAAGGACTACCCGGACACCACCTGGCGCTGGGAGTACTCCCCCGAGTCGTTCACCGGGACCGAGCTCGCGTTCTCCAAGGAGATCTGCGACGCCGTCACCGAGGTCGTGGGGGCCACGCCGGAGAACCCGATCATCCTCAACCTGCCGGCGACCGTCGAGATGGCCACGCCCAACGTGTACGCAGACCAGATCGAGTGGATGCACCGCAACCTCGCGCACCGCGACGCCACCATCCTCTCGCTGCACCCGCACAACGACCGCGGCACCGGCGTCGCGGCCGCCGAGCTGGGCTTCCAGGCCGGCGCCGACCGCATCGAGGGTTGCCTGTTCGGCAACGGCGAGCGCACCGGCAACGTCTGCCTGGTGACGCTGGGCATGAACCTGCTCACCCGCGGCGTCGACCCGCAGATCAACTTCTCCGACATGGACGAGATCCGCCGGACCGTCGAGTACGCCAACCAGCTGCGCGTGCCCGAGCGTCACCCCTACGGCGGCGACCTGGTGTTCACCGCCTTCTCGGGCTCGCACCAGGACGCGATCAACAAGGGCTTCGACGCCCTGCAGGCCGAGGCCGAGGCCCGCGGCGAGGACATCACCGACATCACGTGGGAGGTCCCGTACCTGCCCGTGGACCCCAAGGACGAGGGCCGCACGTACGAGGCCGTGATCCGCGTGAACTCGCAGTCCGGCAAGGGCGGCGTGGCCTACATCATGAAGAGCGACTACGGCCTGCAGCTGCCACGACGCCTCCAGATGGAGTTCTCCGCGCTGGTGCAGAGCGTCACCGATTCCGAGGGCGGCGAGGTCACGCCCAAGCAGATGTGGGACATCTTCACGCTGGAGTACCTGGACCGCATCTCGCCCATGGAGCGGATGTCCCAACATCTGGAGCCGGCCGAGACCGACGACGGCGAGGACTCCATCGACGCCGTGGTCAAGTGGCGGGGCGAGGTCAGGGAGCTGACCGGGTCCGGCAACGGCCCACTGGCGGCGTTCGTCGCCGCGCTCAACGAGATGTTCGACGACGAGGTGCGCATCCTCGATTACTCCGAGCACGCGATGACCGCCGGGGACGACGCCACCGCGGCCGCCTACGTCGAGGTGCAGTTCGGCAATCGGGTGTTCTGGGGTGTCGGCCGGGCCGGGTCGATCACCACGGCGTCGCTGCGCGCGGTGGTCTCGGCGGTCAACCGGGCGTACGCCGACGAGGCCGTCGACCCCGAGGACACCGTGGGCAGCATCGAGGGCGCCCGCACCTGGGCTCCCTGACCGCCCCGGCGCCCGCACGCCGGGCCCCGACCCGAAGAGCGTTCCGCATACATCGCCCGCGAGGCACCTGTGCGGAACGCTCTTCTCGTC
>NZ_JADDKI010000333.1:0-1993 GCF_015356725.1 Dietzia sp. SYD-A1 | reverse complement strand
GATCCACTCCGGTCAGCTTCACGACCGGATCAATGCACTCTGATTCCGGAAGGGCCGGATAAGGGGCTCTTCGCATCTGAGTGTGGGGTCAGGTCCGTAGCCCGCCGGCGATGAGGAGCATCCGCAGGCGGTAGTTGTCGCGGTTGCGGTAGCCGCGGGCCAGGCGCCGGTGGAGTTCGATGAGGCCGTTGATCGCTTCGGTTCCACCATTGTTGGATCGGTCAGTGGTCCAGTAGGCGAGGAAGGAGTCCTTCCACTTGCGAAGAGTGCGGCCGAGGCGGGCGATCTCTGGGATCGGGCAGGACGGCAAGGTCGCGAGTATCTTCTCCGCAGCGCTGCGCCCGGCTGGCAGGTCTTTATGGTGGTAGGCCTGTCGGAGTTCGTGGGCGATCTGCCAGGCGAGGAACAGTTCCTCGTGCCGGGGGTCGGCGGCCAATGCGTCATTGAACCGTCGCCACTGCCGCTCGGTCAGCCGTGCCGGGTCGCAGCGGATGATGGTGCGGATCCCGTAGAGCGGGTCGCCTTTACGTCCGCGGTGGCCGCAGATCTGCTGCTGCAACCCGGCACTGGTGCTCGCTTGCTGCGTTCGCCGACTTGCCTACAATGGGTCACCCATCCCCAGTTCCCCCGCCGCTTTGCGCATGTGAGAGATGGCATGGCCTTCGTCGCGGGGAAGCGTCGCGGCGAGTTCATTGACCCGTCGCCAGCGATCGAGCGTCGATCCGTCGCTACGGCCGGCCGCAGCCAGAGCCGACCACGTGTCCGCGCAGCGCAAGAGCGCAGTTCCGGCCTTCGCCATCTCCGCGGACTCCGTTAGCCGGGCCACGTCGCCACAGAACTGTGCCTGCAACCGGCGGAACAGGCCGCCGCCCGTGCCTGCCTTCTCTACAAAGGCGTGGAGAGAACGCAGCGCGATGTCCAGTTCCGGTTCGGGCATGAGCCCCGGCCACCGGTCGACATCCTCGGCGAAGACCGTGACTCCACTGATCCCGGCAGCGGCAACGGCATCCGGCGGTAGCACCGACGCGTCCGGAATAATCGCGGTTGTCGCCGCCTGCATGTTTTCGACCGAGGCCACGAGGGCCGAAGCCGCAGTCTGGCGGAGATCGGGCAGGATCTGGGGCCAGTTCACGAAGTACGTGGTGTGCCTCGTGGGCACGGGGAACGATCGGGACGCGCGCGCCCGCGCAAGAGCCTCGTAGGGGACTTTCTGCATCTCGGCTCGGTCGTTGTCCACCACGAAAGCCGTCTCGGTGTCGTCTTCGTAACCGATCACGACGATGTCGTGCCGACTCATCTGAAGGCGGACATTGAGGTAGGGCAGCTCAGAAATGTCGGCCCACATCAGCACGGGACGGCCTTGCTGGAGTTCGCGGCGGACCCAGCCCCAGCCGGTCTCGGGATCGTCGGTTCCCCGAACGTCGACCTCTGCACCCAGCCTGGCGAGAAGGTCGACCTCGAGGTCGCTGCTACGCCCGACGAAGTAGATGGGAGGGGCGAGACCCGGTGCCCGCAGGTAGGTGAAGCCGAGACCACCGCCCATTCCGAAGACCAGACCTTCGCTCGGCACCTCGTCCCAGCCCAGACCGGCCCACTCCAGGAGGTCTCTCAGCGCTCCGGAACCACAATGCCCTGCCTGACGGTGGGGATAGTCCAGTAGGACTCGTCGCGGCTCTGGATGACGGGTAGGGACCTCGACTGACATGACATCTCCTGAATCGGCGTCGCAGCAATCTGCGCGGTTTCCGGTTGGACGGGCATGCGGTTACGTGACTATACATTCGTTCATGCAGGCATGTACCTACCTCAGCGGTCCATCGAAAGGATCCTTCGTTCCTGCGCCGCCCGCCGAGTGATAGCTCAAGAAATGCGCTGGGCGAGGCAGCCCCGGGCGTCCGCCAGACAATCACCACCGCTCTCCTCCACGAGCCGGCGGCCCGGAGCGTGTCAAATCAAATGAGACGTGAGGTGCTCGGTTGGGCTTGGCTAGTTT
>NZ_JADDKI010000332.1:0-2788 GCF_015356725.1 Dietzia sp. SYD-A1 | reverse complement strand
CATCCTGGGGGCGGGGATCGAGGCGGGCACGGCGGCGGCCCTCGTCGTCGCCGTCATGCTGACCTGACCCCCGCGCCCCAACGCCGGCCCGGTGCGCCGATCCGGTCAGGCGAGAGTGGTCATCCACCCGAAGGTGTCGTCCACCGAACCGCGCTGGATCCCGGTGAGGGTCTCACGCAGACGCATGGTGATCTCACCGGGGCCGCCGTCGCCGACGGTGTAGCCGCCCCCGCTGTGCCGGACGGACCCGACGGGGGTGATCACCGCCGCGGTCCCGCAGGCGAACACCTCGGTGATCTCCCCGGAGGCCACCCCGGTCTCCCACTCCTCCACCGAGACCTTCCGCTCGGTGACGGGATAACCGAGGTGCCGCGCGAGGCGGATGAGGCTGTCGCGTGTCACGCCGGGCAAGAGCGAACCGGACAGCTCCGGGGTGACGATCTCCGCCGAATCGCCGGTGCCGAGGATGAAGAACAGGTTCATCCCGCCCATCTCCTCGACGTACCTGCGCTCGATGGCGTCCAGCCACACCACCTGGTCGCACCCCTCGCCGGCGGCCTGCTCCTGCGCCCGCAACGATGCCGCGTAGTTCCCCCCGAACTTCGCCGCACCGGTTCCGCCCGGGCTGGCCCTCACGTATTCGGTGCTCAGCCACACGCTCACGGGGGCCACTCCACGCGAGAAGTAGGCGCCGGCGGGAGAGGCGATGACCGAGTAGAGGTACTCGTCGGCAGGCCGCACGCCCAGGCCCGTCTCCGTCGCGATCATGAACGGGCGCAGGTAGAGCGCCTCCTCCCCGCCGGCGGCGGGGACCCAGTCGCGGTCGATCGCCACGATCTGCCGCAGGGACTCCATGAAGAGCTCCTCGGGCAGCGTCGGCATGGCCAGACGCTGCGCGGACCGGTTGAAACGCGCCGCGTTCTGCTCCGGGCGGAAGGAGGCGATGGAGTCGTCGGCCTGCCGGTACGCCTTGAGGCCCTCGAAGATCGTCTGGGCGTAGTGCAGGACCACGGCGGAGGGGTCGATCGACAGCGGAGCGTAGGCCTCGACCGTCGGGGTACCCCAGGACCCGTCGGAGTACGGAAGGGTGACCATGTGGTCGGTGAAGTGCTTGCCGAAGCCGGGAGCCGCGAGGATGGCTTCGCGCTCGGCGGCCGTCCTCGGGTTGGCCGAGGGGCGGATGTCGAACTGGGACATGTCGTCTCGCTTAGGTGAGAAGGGGCGGGTCAGCGGGTGCGGATCTCGACGAGCGGCGGTACCGCGAGGCGGCACGGTACCTCACGCCCCCGTACGTCGACGACGACCTCGTCGCCCTTCTTGAGCCCGGCGTCCAGCTCGACGAATGCGAGCCCGATCCCCGTCTTCAGGGTCGGCGAGAACGTGCCGGAGCTGGTGACGCCCACGTCGCGTCCGCCGGCCCGCACGGTCTGGCCTGCGCGCAGCACCCCCCGGCCCGTGACCTCGAGTGCGTACATGCGCCGAGCGGGCCCGGCCTCCTTCTGACGCATCAGCTCGTCGCGCCCCCAGAAGGACGGCTTGTCCCAACCGATGGCCCATGCGCAGCGGGCTTCGAGCGGGCTGAGGTCGAGGGACAGCTCGTGTCCGTGCAACGGGTAACCGGCCTCGGTGCGCAACGAGTCGCGGGCACCCAGACCACACAGCGCACCCTCGCGCGCGAGGACCTGCTCGGCGAGCGCGTCCCAGACGGGACCGGCCTGGTCCCAGGCGGGCAGGACCTCGAAGCCGTACTCGCCGGTGTACCCGGTGCGGCAGACCCGGACGGGCTGCCCGTCCCAGTCGGCGTCGACGAAGGCCATGTAGTCCAGGTCGACGGGCAGGCCGACCGCGGTGAGGACCTCACCGGCGAGCGGGCCCTGCACGGCGATCACGGCGCGGGAGCGGTGCTCATCGGTGACGTCGACCTCGGGCGCCCGCTCCGCCGCCGCGGCCTGCATCCGTCGCACCACCTCGGCGGTGTTGGCGGCGTTGGGGATGAGGAAGACCTCTTGGTCGGAGACGCGGTAGGCGATGAGGTCGTCGACGACTCCCCCGGACTCGTCGCAGCACAGCGTGTACTGCGCACTGCCCGCCGAGATGCGGTCGAGGTCGTTGGTGACGCACGTGTTGACGAACTCGGCGGCTCCGGGACCGGTCACGAGTGCCTTCCCGAGGTGGCTGACGTCGAACAGTCCGACCGTGGTGCGGGTGGCGGTGTGCTCGGCCACCGTCCCCGTGTACTGCACGGGCATCGACCAGCCACCGAACGGGGCGAACGTGGCACCGGCCTCCACGTGACGGGAGTGCAGCGGCCCCTCGAAGAGGTCCCCGGTGTCTGTCATGTCGCCACTCCTCGCGCTCCTTGGTACGGCTGTGCTCCCACGGTAGTCGATAGACTATGGTGCCCCGGCCGTGGCGGTCCCGCCACGTCGTCAGGGCACCCGACACGTCCCGTACGTCCACGCCGAACGCCAGGAGTGCTTCATGCCCACCGCGCAGTCGATCCTCACCCACAGCCCGGACCTCGCCGTGATCGAGGCCGTCACGACACCTGTCGAGTCCGAGGTGGTCGTGGTCGGTATCGCCGCGGACGCGGGATCCGGGAACGGCGGCGGAGAGACGACAGCGGCCCCCGTCGTCGTCGCCCCGGGTCTCGACGGCGACTCGACCGCGGCGCTCGCGGACCTGGCCCACTCCGTCGGCGCCTCCACCAAGGTCGGGTCCACCACCCGCGTCCCGGCACCGGAGGGCGTCCCGGGACGGTCCGTGGTGCTCGTCGGCCTCGGATCCG